>NZ_CP047393.1:611829-917744 GCF_009858175.1 Pontibacillus sp. HMF3514 | reverse complement strand
CATCCCAATTTCAATAGGATCCTGATAACCGTCCCGCAAGTTATCCTCATAGGTTGCTGCACCAGGCCCCCCTAAAGCTAAAACACCAAAATATCCATATTCAGATTCTGTTTGATCTACCTTCAACTTATACTCTGTGTAATAATCTAATTCAACACGATCATCAATCCCTAATGGCGCAGCCCCTGCAGCCTTTCCCATAGATGTTATTTCTGCTGCAGCGTGAACTTTAACTTCTGTCGTGTCTTTTCCAAACAAACGACCAAATGATAAAGAAACATTCTTTGTTAAATCTAGCTCTACTCGGTTATCTTTTTGAATTATTGTGTTTTCTAAGCTTGCAAGTTCACCATGTTTTTGTAGTATTTCATTTATAATTTCTTGAACAGAAGCTTCATCCATGGTCAGTTCCTGCGCACTTGATAGTACTGCTGCATTCGCCGCTTTTTGTAGATTCCGCTTTTCCATAAAAAGGGCTCCTCCATCAAGTACAAGACCTGCCATCATCATTATTCCCATGAAAGCTACACCAACAAGAACGAGACTTACCCCTTCTTCCTGCTTTACTAACTTCATCACGTACCTCCTCACTCCACCCGAATGGTCGATTCTGTGTGAACCGTAAACGCCGAGGGTAAGAGGGATGAAATAAATGGAGTAAAGGATTCCATTGGATAATCGAGCGTTACGGTGACATAATCTCCTGACACACGCATGCTATCATCAGGTGAAACCCCCACCACTAAATTTTCAGGGTCATTTATATTTACATAGCTCTTTGTAAATGCAGTAATTTCAGAATCATTCCCACCGAGTCCTCCAACTCGAACGGCCTCTTGTGCTGCTAAATGAAGGTGGGTGTATGTATAAAAGATTCGACCAAAATCAAACATACCGACTAGTAAGATGATTAACACAGGCAAAACAAGTGCCGTTTCAACCATTGATTGGCCATCTTCTTTTTTGAAGTTCATCTTACATCACCTCCAGGAAGCTAAACCATAACGAACAAAAAGCCCCCGCAACAATGGCTAAGCCATACGGGTACGTTGTTTTCCTAGCACTTGTTTGAATCCATTCTGATTGGACTTTCCCTTGTCTTAAGAATGCAAAAAAGTAGGCAAATCCTTTAAATCGTTGTAACCATCCTTTTTGAAATAAAAGAATTGCTATAGCAATCACACCACCGACTAGTGCCATATAAATGGATGTGTAAAAGACAAACATACTCCCTTTCCATGCACCAATGAGGCCAAGAAGTTTTACATCTCCAGCCCCCATACCACCCATAGCAAAAGGAATAAATAATATGAGTATGCCGATCAGTGCTCCTAATAAGGAACTTCCAAGACCTGCCCAACCACTCACAATCGTGTGGAAAACGAGCGAAAGCAAAAACCCTGGCAAAAGCACTGCGTTGTAAATTTTTCGATTCTTTAAATCCGTTATAAGACAAATAAGTAATATCAATATCATGACAACATCAAACCACATGAGAGTTGTTCCACCTCTCTATTCATTATCTAGACCCCTTTTTAAAAAAAGGCCTTACGTCGCAAAACGCAAGGCCTCCAGTATGAGATAAGGGGAAATCATTCAACAAACTTCTTAAGAGTCTCGGCTTTGGACGGCATCAACTACTCGGGTATAAACCTGTTGTAGCTCTTCTGTTAACAGAATGATGATTCCAAAAGCCGCTATGGATATTACGCCTAGGACGATACTGTACTCCGTCATACCTTGACCGTCCTCTTCATATAAAAAACTTTCGATAAGAGATACCATTCATTATACACCGCCCTTTCATAGTGAAGTGGGGCGAACTCGCTAGATAAATATTGATTAACCAGTTGTAGTTGTAGAACCGTCACGGCTCTTAATATCATTTAATACATCTTGGAACATTGTCGTAATTTCTCCACGTAGAGAAACTAAAATCCCAACTACTGCAACTGCAATAACACCTAATACTAAACCGTACTCCGTCATACCTTGTCCTTCTTCTTCTACAACTAATTGTTTAAGCAATTCCATGCTCTTCACTCTCCTCTTGTTTTAATAAAAGTTTTTGTCCGACGTACACATCCTTGTTTTGAATGGTTCCGGCCTTGAATTCAAAAACAGAATGTGCGCGGGATTGCGGTTTTCCGAATCGAAAAGGTTTCATGTTTTGTTCCATTGCCACAACTTCCAATTGTTCATTCACATACACCACATCGATTGGAAAACGCATAAAACAGGTGTGGACCGAATGACAGGGTTTGATATGCATAGCTTCATCTTCAGCTAGATCAGATACGAACATTAATCCTTTTAATCGAGTAATAAAGTTATATGAAGTGCAAATCTTTGATGCAATGTTCGTTTGAGTCTGCTGATCGATAAGCTCCATTTTCAAACCTCCTTTTCCACGAAAAATAACCCTGCATTCGAATACCGAAAGAGGGTTGTAGATATATACGTCACCCTTAAATCTTTCGGTAACTGGCTGGCGTGGACTCTTGTGTGATCGCTAGAGTCGGTAGCCCCTGTAGTTTTGCGTCGCTGGTTTTCACCAGGTTTGCCTTTATCGAGATTCAACAGATGAGATCGAAAAGTTATGTCGTTGAATCTGATTAACTACATCATACATCTAGGATTTTGGTTTGCCTATCAACCTTCCTTCTTATTTTCTTCGACTCATTTTTCGTCCACCTCGCTCCCAATTCGATATTATTAATAAACCAAAAGTTCGTATTTACCAACAAGGTTATGGGTATTTTTGGTATATGTTTAGATCTTTTGTTATCTAATGTGGAACTTTATCAATTTTCTGATTATTTAAGGCTAATTTATCACACTGTGTCGAATCACCTAGTCTAGTGCATCGTATGAACTACTTATCAGCTTTTAAGAGCAGGTAGTAAATCCTGAAGAGATATCAATTTATTTGAAATAGATTTTTCAAAACATATTCACCTAGTTTTTATGCCGTTATATGGCAGTAATGTGGAATAAGGCGTAGAGTGGTTTCGAGAGCGGGTGGGCTGGGAAATGGGTTGCTTTCCTGCGGACGAACTATCGAGCCTCCTCATCCGCTAATCGCTCCTTGCGGGGTCTCGCAAGCCCGTTTGACCGCTGGAGTCAACCCATTTCCCAGTCCACCTAGGCGTTATTGAGATAAACGGAACCGCAACTATATGGAGAGGTGATGCTTACGGACATTTGTTCCGTTATTTGATCTTAATTTGACTTTTTGAAGAGCTTACGGACATTCATTCCGTTATTTTCCTCAAATCACCTTGAAAAAGCCCAACTTGTCACAAATAAGGTACCATATGTCCGTAACGAATCTCGAAATGCCATTAAAGTTCAAAATAACGGAACAGATGTCCGTAAGGTTTAGAGCTCAAATAACTAGGGTCCGTTAACCTCCATAAACGCAAAGGGGTGAAGGAAACGGCAAACTCAAGTGGTAGCAAAAAGGACTGACTAGATCCCGCAGAGAGCTTGCGAACGAGGAAGCTCGGCTGGTCTTCCACAGGAGGCTTGCCGTTTCAATGAACCCCTTAATCTTTTCCGGCAACGGACCTCCACCGCTCATTATTTAGATTCCAAATCTTCCACATAAGGGGGGTTTAATTGCACATACCCCAAAATAAAAAGAGCTTGGATCCCAAGCTCTTTTTATTTCACTTTTAAGTTTCATATGATGCCTTTTCTTCTCTTTCCTTAGACCGACGCATTGGCTGCAAGCTCATATACGTCAAGGATCTCCATAACCATTCAAACGGACCGTAACGGAATGAACGGATCCATAGGTGACTGCCGATTACTTGTAAACTATAAATCACTATAACTAGAATCAAGCTAGCTAGCGGGCTCACCTCACCGTAAAACCCGAGACCAACAGAATAGAACAAGAAAAAACAAATGATTGATTGAAGCAAGTAGTTACTCAAGGATAGGCGGCCAACAAACGTGAATGGTTTTAATAATGTAGTAAAAGCACTTCTCTTCTTATATAACAATGCCACACTCGTCACATAAAATAATGCACAGGCAGAACCACCAATCGAATCCTGCGTAACAATTTTGAACCATTCTGGAATATCAATGAAATGCGGACCTGCTTTGAAAGCCACAAATAAAACCAACGTTATGACCCAAGTAACCGTCAACGGCTTTCCAAACTGATCCGGATCATGAAGCCATTTCTTCTTAGCAAAATAAAGACCAAATAAAAACATCGGGATCAGGCTTCCCGCTAAAAAGGTCCACGACATCAGCGATCCATTTGAATACAGCCAATCATTTAAGTTTTGCTCCCATATTTCCATCAAGCTTCCTTCACCATAAGCTTGCTTGGCTTGTGCTATTGCGGATTCATTCACATATCTACCAAGTACACCCTTTCCTATATAAGGTGAAATTCTTAAATAAAGAATCACTACAGAAAGGGTTAAGAGCCCAATAGCCCAACTCAGGACCGCCCGAGGACTTCGACTAAAAAATAAAAATAGAAAGAGACCCAATGTTCCATAAGAAAATAATATATCCCCATGCCATATGAAGAAAGCGTGGATAGCACCAAAAGCGATCAGCACAATAAGTCTTCGAAGTAACACTGGACGATAGTGATACTCTTTTTCTTGTAATCGTTCTTTCATCATGTAAAGGCCAAAGCCAAATAAGAATGAGAACAATGTGTAAAAACTAGCTTGAAAGAATATATCTATAATCGTTTGAATCATGTTACTTGTTTCACTTGGCCAGTATTTTTCTTCTCCACCATACATAAAGTACGGGGCATTAAATGCAGGCATATTCACCATAAAAATACCAAAGATTGCGATTCCCCTTGCTGCATCGATCCATGGTAATCGATTTGTATCTTTTAAAGGTTGGATCTGATTCAAGATTTTCACTCCTTTTATTTATCACGCATGAAGATTTTTTCGACATCCTTACACATTCGCCTTCCTCCCTCATAAACTACAAATAAGGAGGTATGCCTATGCCAGCTCAGGTAGGTGCTGTCAAAGTTGTCAGCGTATCTAACTCTGGCATTTTCAATATTGGAGATGTCTATGCGATGGCTCCTGCTAGTTCAGCTAAGACCTTTGCTGGAGGTGGATCATTCAACACGGGTGATGGAATCTCCATTGATCTCTCAAACTCTTATACAACGGTATATGATCAAGATGTAATTGACCAGTCTGATATAGAAGAGGTAGGTGCGGTCTAATGAACTACACGATTCATCAAAGCATTTGTATAAATTTTTTAAAAGTTGGATCTGTCAGCAACTCCTCTGTTTTACAAATAGGGAGTGCGGGAGTCATTCAAGCCAGATCTAGCCTTTACAACACAGGTGGTTATGTAAAACCAGCAGAAGAAGCAGAGGCAATCGAAAAACCTGTTACTCCCCTCGTCCCCCTATCTTCAACAACGTAGTGCACAAATCCTTCAAGAAATGCATAGGATAATCTAGGTTATCGCCTATATATGACGCGAAAGTATTTTAGAACTACCAGAAAGGGGGACGTTTCGATGAGCTATATGGATTCCTGGACTCAGTATTTAGATCAACTTCACCAATTAGTCGAAAAGCAAACCCAAAAAATTAGGGAATTAGAAAAACGTGTCGACCAACTTGAGAGCCAGTTGGAATCTAGCCAAAAGCCATCGACAAACATCGAAAAAATTGAATATAAATTCGATCAACTAAAAATTGAGACACTAGAGGGCACATTAAACATTGGAATTTCCCCTCAAGATGGAGTTGGAATAGAAGATCTAGGTATAGAGGAACAACCATTTCCACCTAAACTTAATACAGGTCAATCCGTTAAAGAAAAGATCGTCCAAGATCTAGAAGAATTTATGTCCCAACAAGGGCCACCTTTATTACAATCGATGTCTCGTGATTACGGGCATCAATTTGACGAACCATATCAACAATTTATTCTTAACGATATACAAAAACAGCTTGGAGATCGTGTTAACCATTACCTGCAACAAGGAGATTATGAAAACGGTATGGTAACAGAAGAACAAAAGCAAGCGATCATTCAAGAGGTGAAAAATGAAATCCATAGTTCACTTCATCAATTTTTACAAAATCAACCCAAACAAGGAGATGAGTCACCATGAAGTATGAAGTGCATAACTGCGGCCTAAATGTGGGGAATATTCAAATCGCAGGGGTGTCTTCATCATCTGTCTTTCTAATTGGCGATAATGAACACATATCGTTATCCTCAATATTTGACACCCCTCCTGAATCATTAATTGTCGGTCCGTTTGTTCCTCTCGCTCGTAAAGAAAAACGTACTCAGGAGAAAACAAACCATGAATAAACGCATATCACGAGTCGGAGATATTCGAGTCATTTCATTAATTTATAGCTCAATCATTGAGATTGGAGATGCAGTAGAAGCAACGCCTAATTCAAGAGCATTAGCTGTACAAAAAGAAGGGGCCATATTTACGGATCGTGACTTTCCATTTAATGAGTTTCCGGTTTTTACTGAACCATACCCTTACTTTAGTAAGAAAATCACTATTGACCAAGAACGCGTACCTTGTAACCCTTATATTGATGTGAAGTCCGTACACATAGAAGGGATATCCTCATCTTCCATTCTTCAAGTTGGAAATTTAGAATACTTGGATGCTGAATCAAGGGTGAAACACTTTCGAATTTTACGTGAAGAGAATGATGATCACACTGATGAAAATGAACAATAACATCTACGTTGCATAGTCTATTCATAGAACCTCTCGATTAGGTAGGTGATAATCATGCCATCTATTGTAGGCCCTCTTAAAATTAATAGCGTGGGCGGAGGAGTCGTGAACTTTGGCGATTCTTTCTATGTCTCCCCTAAAAGCTCCTCTAAGACAAATGCCGGTTCAGGAGCTTTAAATACAGGAGATTTCATCTGTACGAATAACGGATTCAGTTCAACGAACCCATTCGATCCTGATATTGCAGATCAACCAACAATTGCAAATGCTTAAAATATGAAAACACGCCTGGCTGTGAGCCAGGCGTGTTGGTTGTGTAGTATAGAATGCACAAGAACCTACCCTGACAAAGTCAAAGTAGGTTCTTATTCATCATTTCCGCTTCTTCCGATTCGATTTTTTGATGGTTATCTTTTTATCTGTGGGTTGTTTCTTTACAAATTTCAGGTACTTCTCCATCGTTGGATGATCCTTTAGTCGATCTAAAGTATTGTAAAAGCCGGCTAATTCTTCATTCGTGAACCAGGCATGCACCTGTTTATGACACGGAATACATAATTGAGCGGTAGGTCCTTCTGCTCCACCAAATTGTCTTGGAATCAAATGATGTTCCGTTGTTTCAATAGGTGAGCGGCGGCACAGTTCACAATAGGTTTCATCCTTCATAGAGCACCTCAATCTACTTTCGTTAAAAGTGGAGCGTTAAAGAAGTATAAATACTTTTCCTCAACTGGTTTGTTCCATATACGCTCAAGTGCCTCGGCATATAAAGAAAGCTGGGTACTATATCGAGATACAAGCTTATCACTTACTCGTTCTGTTATAGGTTGCTGGACTTGATCTGTCTTGTAGTCAAGAATAATCCATCCATCTTCTCCTGGAATGATTAAGTCAATGACACCCTGGATAAATACTTTTTCATCGGTTTCTTCCTCCCAGTCAGCATACACTTCATGAGCAGGCAGGGCTAAACTGAATGGAACTTCACGATACACGCGGTCCGCATCAATCAAACGTTGACCCATTTCACTTTCATAGAAAGCGGCGATGGCATCAAAATCAATGACAGCTGCTTCATCACGAGTGAGAAATTCACGCTCAACTAGTACTTCGACTTCGTTCTCAATCTCTTGAACAGAAAGCACTTTTTCAAACGGTAAGTGCTGCATAACAGTGTGCATGGCACTCCCTTTTTCCGTAGCAGATAACTCCTGTGACTTTTGCATAAAGCGAGGTCTGGAGACGATCGGCTGTTTAAAAGGTTGCATAAGGGATTCTGCGCTGTACTCATCCTTCACTTCACGCTGGCGTTTCAGTTCAGTAACAGATTGCTTCGCACGATGATGGATCGCTTTTTGATGAGGGTACTGGAAACTCAATCTTCTCTCAACCTCTTCATTCGGTCCTTCTGCTGGATTGAGAGGCTCCCAGGAACGAATCGCTCTTTCTACCGCTTCATGATCATTCGTTTGTAAAGCATCTGGGTCTACTAGCTCACTTCCATGTAAAAGCGTTACACGCCAACTTGATTCATCCTGAGCGATGTCCTGCGGTAATAATGGATGGGTTTCAGTCTCACCACGCAACGTTTCTCCATGTTGGTGTCGAATAAGGGAAGGTCCAACCCAATCAAGGTACGTTTTGGTTTCTAAACGGTAATGTGATGGTAATACCCAATCCGTGTGCTCAACCCATTCACGCCATTTCTCTAATTTCTTCTCCAGTGACGATACATTTCCAATCATCACAAGTTTTTCTTTGGCACGTGTTAAGGCAACATAAAGAACGCGCATTTCTTCCGCTAAAAGCTCACGTTGTTTCTCTTTTTTCAACGCATGATACGCAAGTGTTGGGTACATGATGCGTTTTTGAGGGTTTATCATTTTCGCGCCAAAACCATGATCCTTGTGGAGCAAGTACTTCGCCATGAGATCCTGTTGGTTAAACTGCTTATCCATTGCTCCCATGATAACGACAGGGAATTCAAGTCCCTTACTTTTGTGGATCGTCATAATTCGGACAACGTCTTCTTGTTCACCTAGCGCACGCGCTGCACCAAGGTCTTCTCCACGTTCCTCAATACGTTCGATAAAACGAAGGAAACGGAATAAACCACGGAAAGACGTCGCTTCATACGTGCGAGCACGATCATATAACGCTCGCAAGTTAGCCTGACGCTGACGACCACCTGGGATACCTCCAACAAAATCGTAATACCCAGTCTCGCGATAAATTTGCCAAATCAGCTCAGATAAGGATCCTTGTCGCGCACGTTTACGCCAGGCATCAAGACGGTGAAGGAAGTGCTCGACCTTATGAACGAGCTCATCGTCTTCCCCCATGCGGCGATACGAAGTTAGAGCTTCATAGTACGTCGCTTTTTTCTGTGCCAGACGAATTTTGGTTAACTCGTCTTCGTTCAATCCGACAATCGGAGAACGTAACACTGAAGCTAGCGGGATATCTTGTCTTGGGTTATCGATGACCTTTAGCAGACTGAGCATAACTTTAATCTCAATCGCTTCAAAGTACCCTGTGGAAAGCTCCGCATAAACTGGGATACCTTGTTGTTTCAACTCTTCCACAATTGTAGGTGCCCATGTCATGGAACGAAGCAAAATCACAATGTCACGGTATTGTACATCACGTTTGGCAGATGTTCCTTTATCGACAACCTGCAGAGCAGGACCTTCACCATGACCGAGCCAATTTTGAATTTTGTTGGCATAAGCTCGTGCTTCTAGTTGCGCTTTTTCAAGGTCACGAAAATCTTCCCCTGATTCTTCGTTTTGGTCTTCATGCTTTTCACGGTCAATAATGACCAGTTCTGCTTCAGCATCACTTGATGTGATCTCATCATAAATCGTGTTGCTATAGATGAGTTCGGCATCCTTGTCATAGGTCATCTCCCCAACTTCTTCATCAAGAATTTGACGGAATATATAGTTCGTTCCGCTAAGTACTTCATGACGGCTTCGGAAATTACGAGCCAAGTCAATTCGCTCAGCAGGATGCTTTTCATTCGCAAAAGCTTTATATTTGTTTAAAAACAGGGATGGTTCTGCGTGACGGAAGCGATAAATACTCTGCTTCACGTCCCCTACCATAAACAAGTTACCGGAATTTTCTCCATAGGAAACCATACGAAGAATCGTCTCTTGTACGAGATTCGTATCCTGATACTCATCAACAAGGAGTTCTGTGAATTGCTGTTGATAGCTCTCTGCTACTTCAGATGGAATAATCTCTTCTGGCGTTGAGCTCTCATCCATTAATACGTGTAAACAGTAGTGCTCCAAGTCCGCAAAATCGACGAGTGCCTGATCCTTTTTCTTTTGTTGGAAGCGTTCATGAAACTCACGAACAAGGACCATCAGCTGTTCTACAACCGGCGCAAGTGATTGCATGTCTTCTAAGTATGCAGGCAGTGAACGGGCGAACCACTCCTGACTCAAGGATGTCCAACGTTTTTTGTAACGATCACGTAAGTTTTTTACGCGTTCCTTTTTCTCATCAGAGCATTCTACCTTTTTACGGGACAAAGCTGTGAAACTGCCTGATTCTTGCATATACTGCTGAAGCTCATGCCATGAGATATCCACAAGTCCTAGGGCTTGCTGGATTTTTTCACGATCATCATCGATAGCCTCAGCATAATGATACGGTCCATCACTTTCTCGCGTAAGGTTAAGAGCCTGCTCAGAATCTTTGAGCATAGCATTCAATTGACTCTTTACTTCTCTTTTCAAAATCTGAAGCCATACAATGTCCTCTTCTGGCGTATCAGGTGAAACATCATACATCGCCTGGACATCATTCATCCATGCTTCTGGCCAAGGATTTTGTCTGGAAAAGTTATATAAATCAAGCATTAAGCGCTCAACCTCTGCATCACTTCGGTCACTTGAAAAACGGTCCACGACTTCAAAAAAGCGATCACGTTCTTCCCCTTCTTTTCCGTACCACTCTTCAAAAAGATCCTCAATGATTTCCTGACGCATTAAATCCGCTTCAATCTCATCAGCAATACGGAAATGCGGATCGAGATCAAGCATATAAGAGTAGCGTCTCACGATATCTAAACAGAAGGAGTGTAAAGTTGATATCGATGCACGTTGAAGCAGAGATAGCTGCTTTTTCAAATGGGTTGAGTCAGGTTGCTGCTCTAGCGCTTTTTCAAGAGCTTCCCCAACACGATTTCGCATCTCTTGAGCCGCTGCATTCGTGAATGTTACGACAAGCAAGGAGTCAATGTTGGTAGGATTATCTTGGTTTAAAAGCTTTTGAATGATTCGCTCAACCAGGACAGCCGTTTTTCCGGATCCGGCTGCCGCTGCAACAAGTACATCTTTTCCACTCGTGTATATCGCTCGTTCTTGTTCGGGTGTCCAGGTTGGCATTATTCATCCTCCTTCCCTGATAGAATTTGATTCATAATATCTTCATCTTTTAAGTTCTTTAATTGTCTGTACTGATTCTCTTCAAGCGATGGATCAAACTGACAAACGGAACGGAAAGAACAGTGCGTACAAGCTACCTGTTGATCCTTTTGATATGGATTCAAGTTCACATTCCCCTCAGTAATCGACTCTCCTGCTTGTTTCATGATGTTTCGAATATAGGTTTGAAGCTGTTGGAAAGCCATTTGTTCAACCGTTTGAGATCCTTTTCGGAAACCACCGTTCTTTTTCAAACCAGCCGGTATGATTTTACTCATACCAGAATCCAGATTCGTGTCCATCATTTTGACGATATTTTCATCTTCCACAAGAAGTCCTTGCATCTTGAACTTCTTGAAGAGCTCCTCTTCGATTTCACTCTCTTGGAGAAGTGTACTTCCTGAGATCATTGGGTTGTGTACGTGGAAATACAACACGCCTGCCGGAGAGGCCTGTGCACCGAGCCATGTTTCTGAATTTGATAGCACAACATCTAGATAAGCAAGCATTTGTAATGCCAGTCCATAATAGACCTCAACCAGATCAAGCCCTTTCGCACTGGACTTGTAATCGATAATGCGAAGGAACAAGCCATCTTCTCCTAACGCTCGGTCCACACGGTCAATACGACCACGAAGCATCAGTTCATAGCCATTTGCAAGTTCAATATTCATAGGAGGTATCTTTTTATCCTCTTCTGGTCCGAAGCCAAGCTCTAGCCCCACTGGTGCGAACTGACTTCGTTTTGCCTGTTCGCTAAGCATATATGCAGCACGCGAGACAACGTCCTGAAGCTTTTTCTGAATATATTGATAGCGATTCGAGCTATATAAAATTTGGTGCTGTAAAATTGGTGAAAGACTCTCGACCGCTTTTTGCGCATACTGATTTGTATCTTGTTGCGTGATTGAGTTCCAATCGCGCCCCTCATCTTGAATCCATTCGGTAATTTGCTTTAACGCTTCATGGAAAAGCTGCCCTATATCAGGTGCGTCCAACTTATAAACCGAACGTTCTTCAAGACCCAATCCATACTTTGCAAAATGCTGATAAGAACAGCGGTGGTACGTTTCTAGTCGAGACACACTGGCTTTGAGCTGTTTTGGATATAGGTTCTCGGTTGTTTGTTTACCGAGATTTTCCGGTGTATTTTCATAGAACAGACTCATCAGCACGCGTTTCGTATCTGCTTTTTGATCATCGCGTAAAATAAACCAATCAAGCACATCCCACCAAATATCTTTCATTGGGTACCCTCGTAAGTAACGTGACAGTTGAGCTGTCAGGATGGAACGTGTTTTTTCAGGTGTCGTAATGAAACGTGTTGCCTCTTCATGGTCATCACTCTCTTGCAGTAATAGCTTGTTCTCCGCATGAGGAAACAGCTCTTGAACACGCTTCACAAGTGTGGAAGGTGTTTTGGACTTTCCTTCCTCATTACTTAACGGATAGCTTACCCATAAATAATCGGAAGCAGCGGTAAACGCTAAGTACACATAGAAATGGTCATCAAGTAGCTGACGTTTACTACTATCTGCAAGGTCCATTCCATGTTCTTTCAAAAGCTCACGTTCATTCTCAGAAATCATCCCCTCTGCTGGTGGCTTAAGTGGCCAAAGCCCCTCATTTACACCAAGCAGGAATGCATTTTTAATTCCAGATATACGAGAACGATCAACACTTCCGACAATCACATGGTCCATGCTTGGCGGTACGTGAGAAAAGGACAGAGATTCTAGTCCCGTTTCAAGCGTGGTTCGAAAAACCTGGAATGACATTTTCTCCTCACCAATCATATCCACCATTTCATCAAAAAGCTGAATGACGGCTTGCCATACCTGCTCCTGCTCGCGGCCACGTTCCAGCTGTCCGATATCATCGTAATCATCACGCCATTGGTCCAGTTTTTGTGGAACCTGTAATTCTTCTAACCAGTTGAAAAGAACTTCGCAACGCTCTCTTACGGTTTTGGCTTCACGTATAGCTTCATCAAAAGGAGCAAGCGCTCTTGTCACCTGATGACGCAGTCGATTAATTCGTTCTTCTTTTTTCTTCTCCTCATCCGTTTGACGAGCATGTTCAAAACCTCTGAATCGTTGGAAACGCCAAGGTTTTTCATCTAGCCAACGCTTTTTCGTACGGATGCCATACTCGAGACAATAGTTTTCAAGCTCATCAATGGCTTCCTGCGTTAATGGATGCTCATGATCATCGGATGGAATAAAGTCGGTTTTAAGAAGGCGGAACACCGCATCGTAGCGCCAGTTCCCCTCCACGACATCTATGGCAGATCTCAGGAATTCAATTAATGGATGATTCATCATCGTACGCTTCTCATCGATAAAGACAGGGATTTGATAATCTTCAAAAACCGTTTGGATGAGATCATGGTACACTTCTGGTTCACGGATCAGAAGTGCCATTTCCCGGTATCGATAGTCACCATCGCGCACCATTTTGATAATTTCCTGCGCAACACCCTCTACCTCAGCCCGCGGATGTACCGCCTGCGCTACGGTTATTGGAGTCTCTCCCTGGAAAGGCGGAGCAGGACGTGTATCAAAGTAGTGCTCCATATGTTCAAACGCATGACGCTCTTCAAATCGACCTACTTCACCATATAAGTGTTTAATTTCAGTGATCGGAATATTGACCTCATCCGCTACAGATTTAACATCCTGGAATGTGTGAGCAGTTTGGTGGAACAAATCAAGCTCTGGTATCTCTCCATAACGGGGTTCATCTAGCGTCAAAGTGATGTTTACCCGTTTCGCTTTTTTCATAAGAGCCTGAAGTACTGTAAGCTCTTGTGGCGTAAAGCGGTGGAATCCATCCAGGTAAATTTCAGCTCCTTCAAGAAAAGAAGCCTCCTCAATTTTTTCCGCTAAAAGCTGCAGTTGATCTTCACTATCTATGTATTGATCACTAAGTGCATGCATGAGGTTTTCATAGATGTAAGATAAATCTTCTAGCTTGTGCTGTAATGCTTGTTCTCCTGGGTGTTGATGCGTGTATTGATCAATGCTATCAATTTGCTGCATAAGCGTTTGCGGTGTAACACGGTAACGTTTAAACTCTGTAATCATCGTTTCGAGTTGTTCCATAAAGCCTTGTTTTTCTATCGCTTTTTGAAACACGTTCCAGTCCGATTTACGCTCCTCCGTAATTTTTCGGAGCATCATTTGGATACCAGTAGATGATATAAACTGTCTCGTTCCCCCACCTGTTTCCTGAAGCACGCGCCAAGCAAGACGTGAGAAACTGAAAACTTGTGCACGAATACTCCCTTCAATGCCTTCCTGTTTCAATAGAGCATACTCCTGCTGGAAGGTCATCTGGTCAGGTACCATATAAAGAATCGGTGGACCATCTGGTGAAGAGACGAGTAGATCTTTGATTTCTTCTAAGCAACGTGTACTTTTTCCAGACCCTGCTCGTCCAAGTAAAAATCGAATACTCATGAGGCTCCTCCTTTTCTGAACGTTTTTGGGATACATGCATAGTATTTGATATGTGATTTAAGAATGTTTGATTAGGGGGTGGTCGTATGTCGAAGCAAACAGTCATGGCTACAGTTTTAGTGCTCACGGGGATTTTTATTGCGAGCAACTTATATACAATGCTTCCTTTACATACCGGACTTGCTGAGACCTTTGGGGTTTCGATTCCTGTTGTCTCCCTATCAAGTTCTCTATTTATTTTCCCATATGCCATCGGGTTGTTCTTTTTCGGAATGCTAGCTGATAAACTCCCTCACAAAACATTATTATTATGTGGAATGAGCTTGCTAACGATCGTAACAACCCTAATTGGATTTGTAGATGTCTTTTGGTTATTTATTTGTTTGCGTGCGCTTCAAGGTGTTCTAGCAGCGAGTTTTGCTCCAACCGCTTTTGCCTATACCTTTGAACACTTTCAAGGCCGCGTGCAAGCTTTTGTGATCGCTATGATTAACACAGGATTTCTGTTTGCCGGTATATTTGGGCAAATGGTTTCTGCTGCGATTGCTGATCTGTTTTCGTATCCTGCGGTCTTTTTTAGCTTTGGGTTGTTTTATTTCTTTTGTTTGGTCGGAATGAAAACAGGACTCGTTAAAAGTAAGCCGAAGACCTACACAAAATTGTTTTCACTCTCTCCCATTTTATCATTTTTTCGCCACAGACCCTTACAAAAACTATATGGAATTACGTTTTTCTTACTGTTTACTGTGATGCTGTTTTATGGAAGCTTTGAATTGTTTATGTATAGAGGCGAGCTAGATTTCCCTTTTTCCCTACAGACATTTCGAATGATTGGTCTGATTGGTATTATTCCTGCCTTTTTTGCAGGACGACTAAAAAGTGCTTTTGGTGCAAGAGGAGTGTTGGCTGTTCATCTAGGATTGATGGCTGTTGGCTTTATCGTACCACTAGTTGCGTTAAACGTCTGGACATTGCTGTTTGCATCGATATGTATGATCGCCTCAACTGCGCTGACAATTCCAATGGTCATTTTGCTCGTGGGTGTTCATGGAGCTTATGCGCGAGCTAGTGCTGTGTCGATATATTCATTCACATTATTGACTGGTGCGAGTGTTGGGAGTTGGGTTGCAGCTGTGGTGCCTTTTGGGGTTGTGCTGATTTCTGTAGTGGTGCTGTTTTGTGGATTGGTGGTATTGAGTATGTCGGTTAGGAATGAGATTGAGAGCGGTAGTTTAGGGGAGGTCTAGGGGCGCTTTTGTTTTTTTTGTGCGGAGCTCCAGCAAATTAAAAACCCCTCTGCAGCACTAACACTACAAAGGGGCTCCTCTTATTCTAAAACTGAAGTGCCAACTGATTGATCGGCCAGTAGCGTACATCTACTTTTCCAACAATCGTTTCAATCGGGACAAAACCGAAATATCGACTGTCTAGACTTTCACGACGATTGTCTCCCATAACAAAAATACGTCCGTCTGGAACTTCTTTTACACCACCGGTTATTTCCTCAAGAGTGAAATCTTCTGTTAGCGGTTTGCCATCATTTTTTCGATATGGATCAAGGTAAGGTTCGTCCACCTTCTTACCATTTAGATATAATGTATCATTCTTATAAGTAATCTTATCCCCAGGCAAACCAATTACACGTTTCACATAATCTTCTTTCTCATTGGCATGAAATACGATGACATCTCCGTGATTCACATCCTGCCAATCATATATCATTTTATTTACCATTAACAAATTCCCATCAAATAACGTAGGTTCCATGGATTTTCCGTCAACAATGTAACTTGCAAACAAAAACGAGCGGAAAGCAAGTGCTAATACAATTGCGAATAAAATGGTTCTGATCCACTTCCAGGTGTTTTTCATAGGGTTTCTCCTCCAGATGTTGTTCTACCAACATTTTACCCGCATCGAAGAAGATTTAATCGTTTGCACTCGCTTTTTCCTTTGATTTGTTTTGTAGGCGGCGTTCAATAAACTTTCCGACCAGCCAAAACACCCCAATACAGATGCCCACCACAATAGTCTTCATTGGGTGCTGGGCAAATTCTGTAATGCTGTGTCCAACATAGGCAATTGTAAAAATCATAACAGCTTTTCCGAGCACCACGGCGAGCACAAACTGCTGAAAGCTCACTTTTGATAATCCCCCGACTATATTAATAATCGCTGACGGAGAAAATGGAAAGCACATCAACAGAAACAGTGGCCCAAACCCATGTCGCTCAAACCAGGCCATCACGCGTTGCACTTGTTTATGCTTTCGTACAAATTGAAAAAATCGCTGTTGTCCAAGGCGACGAACAATCCAGAATACAAAAATAGCCCCAAGTGTGGCTCCAATCCAAGAATATAAAAACCCTTTAAGTAATCCATATGCAATCGAATTTCCGAGCACAAAAATAAACAAAGGCAAAAAAGGTAAGATCGCTTCTAAAAACGGTAACGTAATACCAGGAAGCGGCCCTAACTGCTCATACTGGTTTAAAAGCTGCATAATAAACTCATCAAACGTGTCATTCTCTATCATTTTTTTTAACTTTTCAAAGTCAAGATCTTGAATTCTCATGGTTTTATCCCCTAACAAAAATAGAACTACAATGATATGTTGTATAGCTCCATTGTAATCGAAAATACTCGATTTCACCTAATAAAAATATACCTATCTTCATAGTTGCCATTTCTTCGTTAAGAGAAACATCCTCAACCTACTAAATATTTTTCTTTGAGCGTTCCCCTTCTCAACGAAGGTGCTATCTTAAAAAAATCCCTTCAACTTACACATATTGGGGTTTGTATATGAATAAAATTAGGGTATAATAGAACGTGTGTTCGTATTTTAGGAGGGAACGTTATGCGTTATCTCAGTGAGGAAGATCAAGAACTCGCTTCTAGGTACTTATTTTTGTCGATGGCGCTTACCGTCATCTCCCAAGACATTCAATCCATTGAAAGCGGAAACTTTAAAATAAAAGAGCCTTATTTAGAACTGCTTCGAAAAATGGAGCACAAAGGAAAGGTTGAGCGTCAAAACCTTAGACAGATCATGAAGAACAAACAGCTTCAGGTCATTTATTTAAACAAAAATGAATCATTTTGTTCTTACTTATTTGTCTCACAAGGATATGAGGAAAAGCGTAATTATTTCATTCCAGCCATCCGCAAAAACGTGGAAAACATCGTCTATGAGCTCATGCGGAAAGTTTTGAACCCTGGAAACCACTCTTACAACCGCCTGGAAGATGTGCAATAACGGGCGCTGAAGCTAGACGTGGTCCCGCTCTCATTAAAAAGTTATACACAAGCTAAAAACTTTATAAATTTCTAAGAATAAAAAAGAGATCTGGGATTGGACCAGATCTCTCTTCTTGATTAAGCTTAAGCAAACGGCTCTGCAATCTGATCAAAACTTGCTTGTTTCGGAATGTATTGCAGCCGTTCAGCTAGTTGATAGCGGAATTGGGCGGTACGTTGAATTTGATTCCAAATGGAGCCGTTAGACACATCAATAATGACAACCTCTCCACTTTTGAAAGTGATTTGGGTGTTGTTTTCGGGAGTTTTATGAGCGTGATCGATATGGGAATGAGCGATCCAGGAGCAATATTTATTCTGAGGAGAATTTGTCGGGAAGAAGTACATGCCACTTACGGGGTCAACTGCAATTGGAGCTTTGTGAGTTATCCCACAAACATCTTTTGTTCCATCTTGTCTGCCTCTCAGGCTTGAACCGTAGAATTTACAGGCCTGATCCAAAAGTCGCCTGGGAGACTGGTCTACATAGAACCTTTCTTCTTCCTCGACAACCAACGAGATGACTTTCCCATCTGTCCTTTCATCCGCTAATACCGCAAGGGTAAAAGGGGAAATCTCATAATACTGACGCCAAGCTTTCATTTTCATCAACCTTTCTCCTATAAATTTTTCAATACACCTTCACTTTATCAAAATTTATCAGGAAATAGGGAGAATTCTGGAAAAGGTGCAGTTTTTCGATTTTGGTAATAGGGTACTGGTTGATGATTGCAGCTTTTCCATTTTGTTATAATAAACATATATTAATGGTAATCAGCTTCATCCGCTTCATCGTTGTAAAAGTCATCAATATCCTTTACATGCATCGTATATCCTTTATCATGCATACCAAAGTCTGGGTTTAGCGGTGTATAAGTTTGTAATTCATATTCGTTTGGATCCATTCTTATCGACTCCTTTCTTCATTAGAATGCACGAATTGAAGACGATCTAAACAGAAAGTAGTGGTGTAATATGTGGTGGAACAAGAAACAGAAGCACGATAAAAAAGAAGAACCTGTTGAAGAACGGTATCCGAAAAGGGACGTTTCACTTGATGAATTACGTAAAGCCATCCATGCTTTTACGGATCAACTCCCCGATGGTGTAGAACTTCAGACGATTATCGATGAGGATTTAACCATCCATTATGAGTTTATAGCTCCTTATTTAAAAGCCATTCCAAACCAAACGTTCTATATGTCTAAAGAAACGTATGAAGTATTTGAAGAAAAGGATTATCAACTTGCCGTAGACTTAGACAATGTGCAAAAAGCCGTAGACGATTACATTAGACAAACAAAAGAATTGCCCGTCATTGAAGGAGACGCGTATCGAAAAGTGAATTACTTCAAGCTTGAAAAACTCGGGTTGCTCACTTATCGTCCTGAGCGGGATTTTTATATAACCAAAAATGAATATTTAGTCTCGTATGAAAAGCCTGAGAAATAATTTGTGAGTCCTTCTGTTGGGACTCATTTTTTTATTGATGTATAAGGGGCGTTGGGGTGAGCAGGATGGGTGTCAGTATTGTCTCATGTGCATCATATCGTTTGCTTTTGCGTCTCTTTTTTGCATTTGCGCGCGGGTTTTAATTATTTGTGGTGGTTCTATCTATTTCAGCGTCATTTCTCCTTACTATATAGGAATAAAAAAAGGACCAATGCCATAAAAGGCATTGGTCAAAAAAGAGACGACTGGTTAACTTTTGAGTGAGGGAATTACTTCGTGAATGAGGTCGACTCATTCACTTCGTATTTATGCGTTTGGCATAAATACACGAGACGTCTAAGCAACCCATTTCATTTGGAAATCAACCTTGATATCCGAATAAATGTGAAGCTTAACTTGTCTTGAATACATTTTAATACACTCTTACACAAAAGTAACCGAAAAACATTTGCGGATTAACGCAAGGGGTTGCGTTATTGTCAGAAATTTCATTTATTACATAAGAAAGGAAATCCATACCTTCGATCCCGAACAGTTTGATAGAGTAAATATTAGTATAGTTCCATGATTTGGTCAATGTTTGTAATCATATTGTAAAGATATATTATCATTTCATTTATTTTTACGTATGCGTTCGATTCTTTCCTTAATTGGCGGATGAGTATATCGTAGCCATACAATCCAAGAAGGTGGTGAAACATCACTTTTCGATTGAACAGCAAGAGATCGATAACTTTCTAATGCGGGATCCAGATTGTCGGTATGTTGAATCGCATATTGATCAGCTGACCGCTCCATTTCTCTAGAAACATAAAGACTAAGAGGTTGTGTAGCGAATAACAGCAATGAAGCAAGCAACAACAAGACAGGTATGCTCCTTAAATTCATCCTATTTTGTAAACCTATTCGATGCTTTACATTGTGGAATACAAACGAGAATGCCTTTGCTAAAAGCCATAACACTGCGAAACTTAATGCTATATATCCGAATACACCAATATACACATGATGTTTAACGTAATGGGCTACTTCATGCGCTAAAATAAATAACACTTCATCCTGTTTCATTCCATTTAAAGTCGTATCCCATAGCACGATTCTTTTTTGATTACCAAGCCCCGTAACATATGCATTGAAGGAAGATGTTTTTTCACTCATGTTTACTTCGTATATATTTGACTCATCTATGCCAGCGCCCTCTGCAATTTCTACAATTGAGCTTTTTAAAGGTCCGCTCTCCAATGGTTGAAATGTTTCAAATAATGGGTCAATGACAACAGGTTGGATGTAGACGATAAACAGTACAACAGGCAAAGTACTTACCCATAAGGCAAGCCACCACTTTTTCTCGAACTTTCCCATAAAAAGACGGACACCAAAAATCATCGCTGTAATCATTGCAATAAAGAAACTTGCTTCAAGTAACCACTCCAGAACCCAATCCAAGATCGGCTGATGATTCACACCATTTGCTTGAGCAATCCCGTACCATAAAACATCCAAAGGTAGCTTTACCAAAAGATAAATAACCGAAATAAACAATCCAAAAAAGATGGATTGGACCCAACGACGGCTCCAACGTTCTTCCATACGCTCTGTTATATGTGCGGTTTTTTTTGAATTATGCCAACACCATAAGAACACCCATGGAAATGCAAGAGTGGTGAAATAATAGGCATGGCTATAAGCGCCAAAACGTGATTGGCTAAATGTGTCCAATTCATAAAAAAATGAAAAATAAATCCAGATAAGCGCTACATATGCGCCATAAATTAATAAAACTCTCCTCAAAATCAATCCTCTCCTCTATCTAATTCTCATTGTAAAGGTCTATTCAAATTCTTGCCATAATATTGTCATGACCTGTTCACGAATAGATGACCCAAATTGTATTTATTTACCGTAAGATAGATATATAAGGTATTTATATGATCATTCTTTTTTTCAGGGGGATTTTCTATGCAAAAGAAATGGTATATCACGTTTATTACGTTGTTAGTAGTAGGCATTGGCCTTGGGATTAGCTACGTTCAGTTTTGGAGAGACGCAGGGGTACAACTGCCTGAGGATGTCACCATGAAGACGGCATATGGAGAAGAGTTTAACTTTGCTGAAATGGAGCCTAAAGTTCGATTAGTAGAGTTTATGTACACCGCTTGTCCAGATGTGTGTCCTCTTACCACCCAACGTATGATGCATTTAAAAAAACAATTTCAGGATAAAGGCGTTTATGGAAATGAAGTTGAATTCCTATCGATAACGATAGATCCTGAGCAAGATACTCAAGAAGCGCTACAAAAATATGCAGCCACATTTGGAGCGAAGAAAGACGAGGCATGGAAGTTCGTTCGTGGCTCCGTTTCAGATACAAGAAAGGTAGCAGATCCATTCCGCTTTTTGTTCAAAGATAATGGTACAGACTATCTCGTCCATACATCCTTTGCTTATCTTATTGATGAAAAGAATTACCTCGTAGCAAAATTCCCAATGGGTGATGCTTTTGATAAGGAACAGGTTTATAAACAAGTGATGGATCTCGTGAATTAAGCCAAGTCCATTCGTTGCAGGGCGTTGGAGCTTGACATCTAAGAGCTATAATTTATACTTTTTTCTCTTAAAAAAGTGCCGTGCGGTAAAAAACCACACAGCACTTTTTATTTAAGAAGAGCTTTATCATTCGCCATCGTTTTACCTTTTGCTTTTTGGAATTCATTCATGAGGTCTTCGACGGATAATTTATCTTTTTCTTCCTTGTTCGCATGGAAGATTATTTCGCCGTCATCCATCATGATAAGACGGTTCCCCATGGACAAAGCTTGTTCCATATCATGCGTAACCATTAACGTAGTCAGATTGTGCTTAGACACTACATCATTTGTAATGTTAGTGATGTGCTCAGCACGAGCAGGGTCTAAAGCAGCTGTATGCTCATCAAGTAAAAGAATGCGTGGTTCAGTAAACGTCGCCATTAAAAGAGATAACGCCTGACGTTCCCCTCCAGACAAGAGTCCAACTCGAGTGTTCAATCGATCTTCTAACTTCACGTTAAAAGAAGAAAGCCACTCTTTGAACTGTTTTTTACGTTTTGAACTTACGCCTTTTCTCAGACCACGTCGTTCAACTCGTCCCAGAGCTAGTGCTAAGTTTTCCTCAATGCTCATATTCGGTGCTGTTCCTGCCATTGGATCCTGGAACACACGACCAATCCAATTGGAACGCTTATGTTCAGGTAAAAAGGTTACATTTTTATCATCGACCGCAATGAGTCCCTGATCAGGAAACAGCACGCCTGAGATAATGTTTAAGAGTGTAGACTTCCCGGCCCCGTTACTTCCAATTACCGTAACGAAATCTCCTTCTTCAAGGGTCAGGGAAAGTCCGTTGATCGCTTTCTTTTCATCTGGTGTGCCTTCATAGAATACTTTTTCAATCTGTTGAAGCTGCAGCAACGTCTTTTCCCCTTTCTTGTTCTAAGGTTTTCGTAAGCTCTTTTTGTTTCTTCACACGTTCTTGCTTATCTCTCCATTGCTTCCACCAAGTTGGCACGACAAGTGCACCCGTTACAATTAGCGCTGTAATTAGTTTTAAGTCACTTGCGCTGACAAACTCAAGCTGCAGGGCAACGGATAAAATAAGTCGATAAGCGATTGCTCCAAGTACTACAGCTAGTGTCGTACGTGCAATAGAGCTTTTACCGAAGAGACCTTCACCGATAATAACAGAAGCTAGACCAACAATAATCATCCCGATTCCAAGTCCAACATCTGCAAACCCATTATATTGTACAATTAACGCACCACTGATTGCGACAAACGCATTGGAGATTCCTAACCCAATAATAATATGTTGGTTCGTGTTCGCTGATAAACTTTTTACCATGCGAGCATTATCCCCTGTTGCACGTAAAGCCAAGCCTGCTTCTGTATGCAAGAACCAATCGAGTAGTTTTTTAAACAGAATGACCAAGACTCCTACGCTTATCATGACAAAAAACGTAGATGGTGCAAATGAGCTAATCCCTAACCAGTTGAATGGGGCCATTAGCCATTGGTCAACCGGTATGCTCTGCCAAAACTCCTTCCCTTGGGTAAACAAGGTACTTTCATTCAATAATGGAATGTTAGGCCGTCCCATAATCCTAAGGTTTATCGACCATAATGCAATCATCATTAAAATCCCAGCTAACAAAGGATTAATTTTCCCCTTTGTATGCAGAATACCTGTAATACAGCCAGCAATGAAGCCAGCTCCACCTCCTGCAAGGGTAGCCAGAAACGGGGAGGTCCCGTTCACCATCAAAATGGATGCAACAGCACCTCCAGTTACAAAACTTCCATCAACGGTTAGATCAGGGAAATCCAAAATACGAAAGGTAAGGTAAACGCCTAATGCCATGATTGCGTATATTAAACCTGATTCCAATGCTCCATACAGCGCATTAATCATGATGCTCCTCCTTTACTCTTCTCCTTCAGTGAACTCCGCCATGTCTTTCCACTCATCTTTGATTTCAAGACCCATCTTTTTCGCAGCGTCTTTGTTAATGAGTAGTTTTAAGTTTTGCGGATATGTCGCTGGGATGTCGCCAGGTTTTTTACCTTCTTCAAGGATTTTAACGGCTTTTTCACCTGCTTCATAACCAATGTCATAGTAATCAAATCCGTAAGCAGCTACACCACCACGTTTAACGGAGTCAAGCTCAGCTACGAATACTGGTGTTTTTTGATCTTGACCAACTAGCAATACAGATTCTAGCGCACTAACTACTGTGTTATCTGTGATAATGTAGAATGCATCTACTTTCCCTGCTAGAGATTCAGCTGCCTGTTTTACTTCAGCAGAGCTTGAAACTGTAGCTTCCTTCACTTCAACACTTCCGTCCGTTAGTTCTTTCACTTTCTCTACTTGAGAAACTGAGTTTTGCTCACCAGCGTTATAAATCATGCCGATAGACTCAACGCCTGCCTCTTCTGTCATGAATGATAGAGTCTTCTGCATCGCTTCAGGATGAGTATCAGAAGTACCAGTTACATTTCCACCTGGTTTTTCCATCGAATCAACGAGGTTAGCCCCAACTGGATCTGTTACAGATGTAAATACAATTGGAATATCTTTTGTTTCATTTAAAACACTTTGCGCACTAGGAGTGGAGTTTGCAAAAATCAAATCCACTTTGTTACCTACAAACTTTTCCGCAATCGGCTTATTGTTTTTCGGATCTTGAGCGACCTGAACATCAAAATCAGCATCTAATCCTGCATCATTGATCGCTGCTTTAAAGCCCTCTTGAGCGGCATCTAAGGATGGATGTTCTACTATTTGTGTTACGCCAATCTGATACTTGGCATCTCCACCGTCTCCTCCATCACCATTCGCCTCTGAATCAGAAGAACAACCTACCATCGCGACTACAAGCAAAGCACTGACTACCAACAACCATTTTTTCATTTAAAATGCTCCCCCTCTGTTTTTAGCGCTTTTACACTTTTATGCTTCTACGCTTTTATGTACTAAAAATTCTAAGTTGCTCTCTAAACTATATGATAGAGAATCAAAATTCAACCCTTTTCTGAAAATTTTGCTCTATCAAATGTAGTTGTCTATAAAATTACACTATGTAAGCGCTTTATTCAAGTTATTTTCAAAATATTTTCACAATTTACAGTAGTAAAAAAAAGCCCCACATAAAGTGAGGAATGGTTTGAATCTATTGTGTTACTTGCTCTCGTAGATTTTTTCTTAAGATTTTTCCTGTTGTATTTTTCGGTAATTCTTCTAAAAATTCAATAGAAGCTGGAATTTTATATTTTGCTAAATGTTCTGCACAATATCTCGTTAACTCTTCTTCCGTAATTTCAGAGTCATCCACCACTACAAATGCCTGTACGGACTCACCTAAGTTTGGATCAGGTACTCCAATTACAGCCACTTCGGTTACGTGGTCATGTTTATACAAGACTTCCTCTACTTCTCTAGGATATACGTTATACCCACCAACTAAGATCATATCTTTCTTTCTGTCTACGATAAAGAAGTAACCCTCTTCATCCATTGTTGCCATATCCCCTGTGTACAGCCAGCCATCTCTTAATGCCACAGAAGATTCCTCAGGTAGTTTATAGTACCCTTTCATGACATTCGGTCCTCGAACTATAAGTTCACCAACTTCACCTGCTGGGACCTCTTCACCTAGCTCATCAACTACTTTGTTTTCAACATTCCAAATGCTTGTCCCAATAGATCCTGGTTTACGAGGACGATCCAATGGATTAAAGCATGTAACTGGAGATGCTTCAGATAATCCATACCCTTCTGACACAATAACGTTAAATGCCTTTTCAAAGCTATGCAGAAGTGCAACAGGCATGGATGCACCACCTGATATACATAACCGAATACTAGAAAAATCTTGTACATGCTCAGTAGCATACTGTAGTAAGTAATTGTACATGGTTGGAACACCAGCAAAAACTGTTGCCTGCCATTGTTTTGTCATGGCAAAGACTGCTTCTGGTGAGAATTTCGGTACAATTAATACGGTCCCACCATTCATAAGTGGAGCATTTAATGACACGGTTAGACAGAATACATGGAACATTGGAAGTGCTGCAATAACACGATCATCAGAACTATATTTTAAATAGTCAGCCACGTCTTTTGCATTTGAATAAAGGTTTTTATGCGTCAACATAGCCCCTTTAGGCGCACCTGTTGTACCAGAAGTGTATAAGATAACTGCCGTGTCCTCATCATCCAATGTTGGACGGTCAAGTTCTAAGCTTCCTGCCTGAGCTAGCATTGTAAACGATTTCATTTTATCGGATAAAAAACTTTGTTGCCAACTCATATCCTGGCTTGTTTCTGCAACAATGTAATGGCGAATATCAGGCAAGCTCTCAGCCATGTGCTCGAACTTTTCTACAAAAAGATCCATCGTGATGACACCTTTTACATCACCATTTTTCAAAATGTAGCTCATTTCGTCTACTGTATAGATTGGATTAACGGGTATTACGGTTAATCCAAGACGTAATGCTCCATACAATCCAATAACAAAATACGGACTGTTCCCCGTGACGAGTGCAATGTGATCTCCTTTTTCATAACCAAGATCCTTCAAACTGGAAGCAAACTTGGTCACAGCACCCTCTAATTCTCGATAACTCGTTTCTTGATCTTGAAAGATATAAGCGGCTTTTGACGGATTTTCTGTTGCTGTTTGTGTCAGTCTCTCACTTATATTCATAACTTCCCTCCCCTTTATGTACTCATTAATGAATGAATAGTCATTCACTTTCTGGTTAAAAATTTCATATTTATTATAAAATACTGACAACTTTCAAGCAAGCTTTTAAGAAGAAAAGCGCAAGCGAATGTTTAGCAACTTGGCTAATGAAATATATCCATTTTAAAAAAGCACTGACCTTAGTCAGTGCTTTTCCCCTAGTAAATTAAAGATAAAAAATCTTCTCTGGATACGCGTCCAAGATAATGCGATATATCTAAGTCTTTAATAGCCTCATCGATGGATGAACGCTCATAGCGTGTGCCAATTAAGCGTTCTTCAATATCGCTAACGTCTCCTACACCAAAGAAGTCTCCGTAAATTTTAGCATTTTCAATAGTTCCTTTTTTCACGTCTAGGCGTACGTCAACTGTTCCGCCATCAAAACGGTGAGAGTGCTGAATATTAGAAGCCGGAGATTTTCCGTAGTTCCACTCCCATTTCTGATATCGTTCTTCAGAAAGTTTGTGAATCGCTTTCCAGTCTTCTTCAGTAAGCTTATATTTTGGAACATCTTCAACAGATTCCACATCAAAAATATAACGTAGAAGCATTTCTTTGAACTCTTGCATAGTCAATTTCTCATCCATATATTCAGAAATGTTTGCTACACGGCTACGGATTGACTTAATTCCTTTAGAACGGATTTTCTCGGATTTCACGCGTAATGCTGACACTACATTTTCAATTTCAGAATCGTACATGAGCGTTCCGTGGCTAAACATACGTCCTTTCGTTGAAAACTGGGCATTACCAGAGATTTTTCGGCCATCCTCGAGTTGAATATCATTTCGACCAGAAAGTTCAGCTTGTACACCTAACTTTTGAAGCGCATCTGTAACTGGCTTTGTAAACTTCGCAAAATCGTGGAAGCTATTTCCGTCATCTTTTGTAAGGAAGCTAAAGTTTAGGTTTCCAAGGTCATGGTACACCGCTCCTCCACCAGAAAGACGACGTACAACATGAATACCGTTATCTTCTACGTAATCTGTATTAATTTCTTCAATCGTATTTTGGTTTTTCCCAATGATAATCGATGGTTTGTTAATATAGAAAAGTAAGTAATTTTTATCGTTATCAATATCAAGATTTTTAAGCACGTATTCTTCTATAGCTAAATTAATGCGCGGATCATTAATCCCCTCATTATCCACAAATAGCAACATTTGGTAGTTCCTCCTTCACGAGCCTTTTGAATCATTCCTCTTTCATTGTATCCAAAAGTAAACCCCCGTTCAAATGTTTACCTGTATGGGTTTAAACTTCCCACGTGAGTCCTCCATCTGCTAGCATTACGGTTCCATCAAAAACTTGTTCAGCTTGTTCCTGAAGATCGCTTACTGTACCAAAATGAGGAAGATGACTTAGCCACAGTTCCTTCACACCAGCTTCTTTTGCAATATGAGCACATTCGGTACTCGTCATATGTCCTGGACCTGAACCATCCATTCCGTCATAGAAATTACTATCCGTAATGAGAAGGTCAGCCCCCTTACTAAATTCAATAAACTCTTCCTTATAGCTAGAGTCAGCAGTATAGACGATATCCTTATAGCCATTTGAAATGCGCATTGCATAGCACGGAACAGGGTGATCGGTTTTCATGAAACGAATCGTGAAAGGACCAATTTGAATTGGTTTAGTAGGGTCATATGCATACCCCTGAGTCCGTTCATGCGTCAGGGCTTGAAAAGATTCCATATCCTCCTGATGACCATAAATCGGGAGTTGGCGCTCCGTTTCACGTAAGATGTTTTGAACCTTCCATGCGTATTGCATAACCCCAATATCTGCAATGTGATCAAAATGATAATGCGAAATGATGACCGCTCCAATGTCCATGACATCCATTTTAGGCTGTAGCCGTGAGAGCGCTCCACTCCCACAATCTACAAGTAACGTAAAACCATTAGACTCGACAATGTAGCTTGATGTTGCGCCATATGCTCCGGGATAACCACCCCAAAAACCGTTAACCGTAACCTTCATAATTTTTACCTCCTACTATAGAATTTCATGTTTTCTTTTTATATGGTGTGGAATTAAAAAAAGTACAAGCTGTTATAAAACAAACTATTGTTTTATAAGCTCTGTTATATTACAATGAATTTACAACTAACTCTGGAGGGATCCATTATGATGAATGTTTTAGAATTTTTCAAAAATCTACCCGACAAAAAGTGTTCAAAATGTGGTGAAAGCTTCGAAGCTCAGGCCGACTGTTACGGCAACATTTGCGAGAGTTGCGACGACCCTGCACGCTAAGTTCTCTGTATTAACATGATTAATGTTACCCTAGACATACAACTTTAAACAAACCTCACTTTTCGGATGGCCACCGCTGTCCGATTTTCTTTTGTATAACAGTTAATAGTACAGATTCGTGATGCTAGTTTTGTTTTGAATAAAGCCAAAAAAAAGAAAGCAGCTACCTGCTTTCACATTACATCCTATGAATTCACTAATGCGATTTCTTGAAATGTTGAATTTCGTACTTTTAATTCATGCGTAAAAACATGATCTTCTCTGACAGACCTATGTCGATGTTCGATCTGATCAATCAGTACCTCTACACATTTTTCCCCCATCTCCTGGACAGGTTGTTCTACCGTTGTAATTGAAGGGCTCATAAGCATTGAAATAGATTGATTGTCGAACCCAATGATGGACATGTCCTCAGGAACTCGCACACCTTCTTTTATAGCTTCGTAAATCATACCCGCTGCCACTTCATCAGAACCAGTAAAAACACCATCGATTGGGTGATTTAACCGGCGTAATTCTCGAAATATTTCTCGTCCACTGTTTACATCAATCGCGTTTGAGTAACTCGCATTCGGTAAAAATGGTAAGCCAGATTCTTTAAGCGCTTTCAAAAAACCACTTCTTCGATAGGCTGAGACATTACTCTCGGCATCTCCACTTAAAAAAGAAATATTTTTACAGCCTTGTTGAATCAAATGCATCGTAGCATCATATGCTGCTTTTTCCTGATCTACATATATAAAAGGTACTTGTGCTTCTTCTATGTTTTCATTACAGACAATTATGGGACCACATTCACGATAGGATTCAATGACTTCCCAATCATTATGAACAGCTGTCATAATCACTCCGTCTACCTGTTTGGTACGTAAGAGTTCTAAGTAATCTTGCTCTTTTTGTTCAGATTCATGTGTTTGGCAAATGATTACCTGATATCCCCATTGTGATGCCTTCACTTCCATCGCTTCGATTAAGTGGCTAAAGAATGGGTTTGTGATGCTAGGTAATAGCACCGCAAGCGTTTCGGTTTTTTGGCTACGCAACCTACGAGCAGATGAATTTGGAACATAACCAAGCTCTTCCATTGCTTTCAATACGCACTGACGTTTTTCATCAGAGACATAAGGTTGATCGTTAATTACGCGAGAAACCGTCGTTCGTGACAGCCCAGCATATTTGGCGACATCTTTTATAGTTGGCACAATATACTCCTCCTGATGACTAGCATTCTTATATTGAAACCGTTTTCATATATAAAATTTTACTAGTCATTCTGGTAGAACGCAATACAATAATTGGGAAATGAAAGAAAATTCTTAACTAGTTTTCTACCTTCGATCATGATGAATTTTTTATGGAAGTTCTTCAGTTTTATGGCAGTTATCTGGAATAAGGTGTGGAGTGGTTCCGTTACGTTTATGTAGTTCGGCAGGCTGTGTTCTCTTGGGAAGGGAAAGTATTCCCTCGGGTAGGCGATGGAACCGCTTGGGTAAGCTCAGGTAGACGACAGAATCGCTTGGGTAGACGACGGAATCGCTCGGCTAGGCGACCGAATCGCTCGGGTAAGCGTCGGAATCGCTCGGGTAGGCGACAGAATTGCTCGGGTAAGCTACAGAATCGCTCGGGTAGACGACGGAATTGCTCGGGTAAGCTACAGAATCGCTCGGGTAGACGACGGAATCGCTCGGGTAGACGACGGAATTGCTCGGGTAAGCTACAGAATCGCTCGGGTAGACGACGGAATCGCTCGGGTAGGCGACGGAATCGCTCGGGTAGACGACGGAATCGCTCGGGTAGGTGACGGAATCGCTCGGGTAGACGACGGAATCGCTCAGGTAGACGACGGAATCGCTCGGCTAGGCGACCGAATCGCTCGGCTAGCCGATGAAAAGCCCGTATTATCTCGAAACCAAGTCTTCCAGATAAGGGGGCTTTAATGGAAAAATAGAAAAAACGCATGCCTATCAAATAAGCATGCGTTTCTATTATGATTGTTGTAAAAACTCAAGAACATCTTCCACAGCTTGTTCACCTTGATCAATACAATCCGGGACGCCCAATCCTTCATAAGAAGCTCCGGCTAGGAAGACGCCTGGGAGTTCAGATCGCATGGATTGTTTGATATTGTGAATACGTTCTTTGTGCCCCACGGTGTACTGAGCACGGGAATTTCTCCAGCGTGTGATCACCGTGAATTCTGGGGGGTGGGTAATGTTCATGATTTTATTTATATCGTTTAACACAATTTCTTGAATTTCTTCATCAGACTGATCAACAACCTCTTGGTCATTTGGTTTTCCTACATATGCACGTAGCAATGCTTTCCCATCTGGTGTGGTATGCGGCCATTTTTTATGGGTCCAGGTACAGGCAGTAATACGATAATCACTATTACGAGATACAAGGAAACCAGTACCATCAACGTCTTTTTCAATAGCAGATTGATCAAATGCCATTGCGACGTTCGCGACTGAGGTTGCTGGCATATCTCTTAAAGGCTCCATAAAATCATATTGAGTTAACATACGCTGGCAAGCATAGTGAGGGGTTGTAAGCACAATACTATCAGCCTGTGCCACCTCTCCTGTACCTAGCATAAGATGGTAACCATCCTCTTTTCTCTCAATATGATCAACTGATGTTCCCTGCTCGATTGTTCCTTCATCAAGCTGCTCCACAACTGCATCCACTAAAGAACCAAGTCCTGTTTCTAGCGTTTTAAAAACAGATGGCTTTTTCTTGTTCTTTGGTTGCTTCCCTCGGGATTTGCGAAGGCCTTTAATCAGACTTCCATGCTCTTGTTCCATGTTGTAAAAATTCGGGAACGTAGCCATTAAGCTCAAACGATCAAGATCACCTGAATACACGCCACCTAGTAACGGCTCGATCAAGTTTTCTACTACTTCATCCCCAAATCTGTTTCGGAAGAAGTGTCCAAGAGACTGATCCTCTTGAGGTTTACTTTTCGATTTCACTAAGTCCCCTGCTGCACGGAGTTTCCCCATCGGTGAAAAAAGACTAGATAACGCAAAAGGAGTTACCTGAGTTGGGATCCCCATAAATGAGCCCTGTGGAATGCCATGTAGCTTTTCATTTGCAAGCACATAAGCTTTACCTGCTGCAACATCTACAAGTTTATCCTGTAAACCTACGTCTTCTATCAAACGGAAGACACTTGGTTTTCTTGCTAGTAAAGAATCAGGACCACGTTCAATTGTAAAACCATCCTTGCGCTCCGTATGAATCATTCCGCCAAGTCGGTCACTTGCTTCATATAGCTTCACTTCGAAAGGAAGTCCTTTTTCCTTTATCTTCTTTTGAAGATAATAGGCTGTAGTTAACCCAGTTATTCCACCACCAACAATCGCAATTCGTTTCACTTCACTCATCCCCTACTGTTGAGCTTTTTTCAATACAACATCTGCTAATGTTTGTATGAATAATGGATGATCATTAGGCATTTCCGGACGATAATAGCTTGCTCCTAGCTCATCCGTTACAACTTTACACTCATAGTCATTATCAAATAAAACTTCTAAGTGATCCGATACGAAACCAACTGGAGCATAAACGAATGTACGGTAGCCTTTTTCATTGTAAAGATCACGCGTTAGATCCTGTACATCAGGGCCGATCCATGGGTCAGGTGTGTTCCCTTCACTTTGCCAGCCGATTTCATAGTTTTGAATCTGTAGTTGACGAGCGATTAAATCAGCAGTTGTTTGAAGCTGCTCTGGGTATGGGTCGCCATTTTGTAAAATTTTCTCTGGTAAGCTATGTGCAGAGAAGATTGTAACTGCCTTTTCACGCTCTTCAGCAGACATTTCTTCATAGACTTTGCGCAGCGCTTCCGTCCAATATTGGATAAAGCCTGGTTCATCGTACCAGCTTTCAACAGAGTAAATCGTCGGTTTTCCATATTTTTCGGACTCTTCTTGAGCACGTCCATTATACGACTTCACACTAAATGTTGAATAATGAGGGGCTAACACAATGGAAACCGCTTCTTCGATGCCGTCATTCGCCATTTGTTCAACAGCATCTTCAATGAACGGGTCGATGTGCTTTAACCCTAAGTAAAGGTTAAATTCAATATCATCTTGAATTTCATTAAGTTTTGACTCTAAAGCTTCAGCCTGTTCACGTGTTATACGTGCTAGAGGCGATATCCCACCAATCGCTTGATATCGTTCGCGTAATTCATCAAGACTCTCCTGGGACGGCTTTCTTCCTCTACGAATATGTGTGTAATAGCGCTCCAAGTCTTCCTCTTTATAAGGAGTTCCATAGGCCATGACGAGTAAGCCCATCTTTTTCTTTGCCATCCAAAACACCTCTCCTTTTTCCGGTTCACTTATGCTTTTTTCGAATAGTTATGAACAAATTCCGTTAAGCGTCGTAACGTTTCTGGATTTACTTCAGGGAATACACCATGACCTAGGTTAAAAATGTATCCAGGCTGTTGCATACCTTGATCTAAAATAGCTTTCGTACGAGTTTCGATCGTATCCCAGTCAGCTAAAAGAATAGCAGGATCCAGATTACCCTGAACTGGCTTTTGAATTCCCATGTTACGTGCTTCTGTAATCGATGTACGCCAGTCTAAACCAACAACATCAAGTGGTAGGTCATGCCAGTCTTTTGCTAAGTGACCTGCTCCTACACCGAACATAATAAGTGGTACATTTTCTTCACGTAACTCTGAGAAAATACGTTCCATGACAGGCTTAATAAATGTACGGTAGTCTTGTACATTTAATGCTCCTACCCATGAATCAAAAATCTGAATAGCTTTCGCTCCAGCTCGAATTTGAGCTTTTACATACGTAATGGTCATGTCAGCTAATTTATCCATTAGCTTGAACCATGCTTCCGAATCCGCATACATCATCGCTTTGGTTTTATTGTAGTTTTTAGAAGGGCCACCTTCAATCATGTAGCTTGCAAGTGTAAATGGAGCTCCGCTAAACCCGATTAAAGGAACATTAAGCTGTTCTCTTGTTAATAAACGAATCGTATCAAGTACATAAGGCACATCCGAATCTGGATCAATCTCGCCAAGCTTTTCCACATCAGCTTTTGAACGGATTGGGTTATCAATAACCGGACCAATGCCTTTCTTGATTTCTACATCTACACCGATCGCAGGTAATGGAGACATAATGTCTTTATATAAAATCGCAGCATCTACGTTGTACTGCTCAACAGGTAGTCTAGTCACATATGCACATAATTCAGGTTGATGTGTAATTTCAAAAAGAGAATATTTCTCTTTTAATTTTCTATACTCCGGCTGAGAACGTCCAGCCTGACGCATAAACCATACTGGTACATGATCTGTAGGCTCTCCCCGAAACGCTTTCAAAATCGTATCATTAAATGTATTTGTCATCTTGTCTCACCTTCACATTCGTCCAATTTTAACTCTTTTACCAATATAACTGTATCCGATTAAGATGTATAGAGAATTGAGCATTTTGTCATAGATTTGTCGTAAAGAATCGAAATCCCAATCCTGCTATGTATTACACCACTATCACTCAAACTCAGTCCTCAAACATCCAATATCCTATGAACTTCCATTCTCCATTCTACTAGAAGATTGAGCGAAAGAAAAAAGAGATGCTGTTAAAAAGCATCTCTTCCTTAAGTTACCAATCTAATGATACTTTTACTCGGTTAGATGGTTCGCCTTCTAATTTTGTTAAAGGATTGTAAGGAACAACATAATAAACTTCTTCATCAAAAAGTTTGACTCGATCTAATTGATAAGATCCCTTTCCAGTTACTTCTCCAACTTTAGCATCTTGCCCGCTTTCAACACGGTAAATACGGTAAACGACTCGATTATCAGAAGAAGGAGTCCATGTCAGTTTTCCTTTAATTAGAGTAAGGGAACCAAATGATAGCGTACCTTGAAGATCATCGATTACAGGAAGTTCAATCGGCTCAGGAACATCCTCTACTCCTTCAGGTTTCACAAAAGAAGCTTGTAGGTCTCTTTTTTGATCTATTTTAGATAAAACATCTTTTATCAGTCGGGTAGGATAGGCGCTTCCACTGTTTAAATAATGGTTCTTATCAATTTTGTCATAGCCCATCCATACAGCCCCAACATAGTTCGGCGTATAGCCTACAAACCAAGCATCATTTGTTTTGCCAGACACCATAGGATGTTGGGTTGATCCAGTTTTCCCTGCCAGAGCTTTTGAATAGGATCCAGCACGGGCTGTACCATCTTTAACTACTGATTGAAGCATTCTAGTCATACTCCAAGCAGTTTGCGGTTGGAAGATTTGCTTCGTTTCATCTTTATGATGGCTCACAAGTTCCCCATTTTGATTGTAGATTTTTAAAATCGTATGAGGTTCAATCATTTCACCACCGTGAATGAAGGAACGATATGACCTCACCATATCCATTGGTGTCACACCTTCCTTTAATCCTCCAAGCGCTATAGAAAGACCATTTTCAGATAGGTTCATGCCCATCTTATTTAAATAATCCTTAGCATAGTCAACACCCATTTTGTTCAAAAGCCAAACCGCAGGAGCATTTTTGGATTGCTGTAATGCCTTGTATAAGGAGACCTGCCCCTCATAACGATTGTCATAGTTCTCAGGCTGATACTCCCCATAGGAACGTTTTTTATCCTCTAAAACGGAGTAAGGTTGGTAGTTTGGTAGATCAAGCGCAGGACCATAAACAGCTAAAGGCTTCATCACAGAACCAGGTTGTTGTTTAATATGGATGCGGTTCAAGTCACCTCTTTGATAATTACGCCCACCATGAGCAGCCACGATACGGCCTGTCTTCTCTTCCATTAACAGAAATGAACCTTCTACCCCTTTTGTAGAACCTGGGAAATAGTCGTCATTTTGCATGGCTTCATAGGAGGATTCTTGTATATCCTGGTCAACACCAACTACAATGCGAAAACCTCCCTGATATAACTCTTCCTTGCTCAGGTCATATTCTTCTGTTGCTTCTTTAATCACAAGATCAATGTAACTATTCATCCAGGGCTTTTTCTCTGGGTTCCCTCTTTCGATCCCAAGCGTTTTTCGTTGTAGTTGCACGACTTTTTCCGTGGAGACCATGCCTGTCTCATGCATTCGGTTTAGCACGAGGTTCCTTCGTTGTTTAGCCCGTTCAGGGTGTTCAACTGGGTCATAGTAGTTCGGAGCTTTGGGTAAAGCAGCTAAGAGTGCTCCCTCAGAGATCGTAAGCTTTTCAATTGGTTTGTTAAAAAAATACTGAGAAGCCTCTTCTACACCATAAATCCCATTTCCGAAATAGATCGTATTTAAATAGTATTGAAGAATTCGTTCTTTACTGACTTCCTGCTCAAGATAAAGTGCTGCCATAATTTCCTTAAACTTACGCGTCCACGTTTTATCATTAGTTAGGAATAGGTTTTTCGAGAGCTGTTGTGTAATGGTACTTCCGCCCTCCACTTTTTCCATGGCAATAATGTCCCGATAAATCGCTCTCGCAATGGCTTTTAAATCAATCCCACTGTGTTCATAAAATCGTGTGTCTTCAATTGCGATAAATGCATCCTCAACATGTTGAGGTATTTCATCAATCGAAACGACTGTCCGATTCTGTTTATATAATTTGGTAAGTACCTCCCCATCAGCTGTTTCGATTTGAGAGGCTTGGTCTAATACGAGTAACTTCTTATCAACCACACTCTTCCCTCCCATAAGCAGCAAATAATAGCCACCAATGGTTAGAAGAATAGTAGATATGAGCGCGATAACCGCCCACCTGGTTTTCTTCCCCCATCTCTTTGGGTGAAGTGTATTTAGATTCCACTTCAAGATGTTCACCTCTTTAATGTTGCCTATCTCTTCTATTATACGATATACCTTATACTCGAGAAAACTCACGATAGTCATAAAGCTTGCTTTTTAATTTCCTTCATTGCTATAGTTTAAGAAACGTTTAGGGAAAGTATTACAGCGGAATGTTGGATTTTTGAAAGGAGATCGTTTAATGAGAGTTTATATGACAAGTGGTACTTATGAGTATTTAAAAAGCATTCAAGAAAAACACGGTGAATCAACGGTCCTGCTTATGCAAGGGGAAGATAAAACTTTAGCTTACACAGAAGAAGAAAATATTTTTCAAGAACCGTTTGTGTACGAAGTTGTTGATCAAGTAGGAGACATGCAGGAGCAAGGGTTTGTGATTATGAATAATATCCCTGTAACTGATGAAGGGCGACCATTATTTGAGGATCGTTTCAAGAACAGAGCTGGTTCTGTTGAAGATTCACCTGGCTTCCAGGCAATCCGTATCCTACGTCCTACTCAAGGGAATACATACATTGTGTTAACCCAGTGGGACTCTGTAGACAGCTTTGAAAAATGGAAAAACTCTCAGTCATTTCAAAAAGCACACCAAAATTCAGGACCAGAAAGCAAAGAGAAACCACCTTTTGTAGCAGGTCCTGCTTATTTAACGCAATATAATATGGTAAGTGAATAGGAATAAGAGGAAACGCTTGGCTTCAGGCCGAGCGTTTTTTAATGCCCGCATTTAGCATTTATTACCACCCCTTCCTACCACCTCCTATTGAGAGTAGCGTGGGATGACGCTATCATAATATACAGATATTTGAAAGAAAGGGGAAACAACATGAAGAAAGCACTCATTACCCTTATGACTATATTTTCAGTTGCTACTGCCGTTTTTGTGGTTACACCAGCTACACAAGTTAAGGCTGCAACACCAATACTAGAACAAGGTGATCAATACGGGCATGTATGGGGTGCTCAGAATCGCCTCAAACAACTCGGTTTATATAAAGGTGAATTAGACGGATTATTTGGTCCGTTAACTGAACAAGCCGTTATCGATTTTCAACGTAGCAGAGGATTAACTGTGGACGGCATTATGGGTCAAAACACATGGAAAGCGCTACGCAATGAAACATTCACACAAAAAGAAATACAGATGATAGCCCAAATCATCCATGGTGAAGCTCGCGGCGAACCGTTTGAAGGAAAAGTTGCTGTGGCTTCTGTTGTACTAAACCGACTGCATCATGAAGATTTTCCAAATAGCATCAAAGGAATTATCTTTGAATCACGAGCTTTCACAGCAGTACAGGATAAGCAGTATTATTTAACACCAAACAATGAAGCATACAAGGCTGCTTATGCGGCCATCAAAGGATGGGACCCAACTCAGAACTCAACCTTCTATTTCAATCCAAAAACCGCTACGTCCGATTGGATTTGGACACGTGAACAAATCAAACAAATTGGAAAGCACATTTTTGCAAAATAATACTTTATGAATCAGAAAAGCCCTACTAGATTATCTAGTAGGGCTTTTCTTCATTACTTAACTTTTCGCTTTAACCACAGGTGGCAAGTAAAGATTACAATAAACGCAGTCCCTGCAAGGAAAGGAATCGTTATAAATCCAAACAAATTGATGTACTGACCATCACATGGAACGATACCACAACTACCTCCACCATGTTGGAGAGCAGGTACCTTTTGAATGCCATAATGATAAGCGGAAACAAGAATGCCGATTCCACTCATGTACAAACCAGCTTCAGCATATCGTAAATCCTTTTTGATTAATGAGATGCCATACAATAACACCAGAGGATACATTAAAATCCGCTGGAACCAGCACATCTCACAAGGAATAAAGTCTTTTACTTCTGAAAAATATAAACTACCCAAAACTGCAATTACAGCTTGGACCCATGCTATGAATAAGACTACTTCACTTTTTTGATTCATCTATTTCATCTCCAAATAATATCTTTTATTAAATTTCATTTATAATTTTAGTTTCTAATGTTACTAGTATATAAGACTTTATCATATGGCAAAAGTCTTGCCACCCAAATTTATGTGTTACTCCTTTATATGGCAGTTATGTTGAATAAGGTGCAGAGTGGTTCCGTTGCTTTTGTGTAGTGCGGCGGGCTGTGAAACGGGTTGCTTTCCCCCGGAAGACCGATCGAGCTTCCTCGTCACTTAGTTCCTGCGGGATCTCGCTCGCCCTTTCTACCGGAGGAGTCAACCCGTTCCACAGCCCACCTTAGCGTTATTGAGATTAACGGAACTGCAGCGATATAAGAGAGATTTCATACGGACATTTATTCCGTTATTTCACCTTAAAATGAATATGTGGAAGAGCTTACGGACATTCATTCCGTTATTTGCTTCAAATCACCTTAAAACAGCCCATTTTGTCACAAATAAGGCACCATATGTCCGTAACGAATATTGAAATCCTTTCAAAAAGAAAAATAAAGGAACAAATGTCCGTAAGGGTTAGAACTCACACAACTAGGGTCTGTTATTCACCATAAATGTAAAGGGGTGAGGGAAACGGCAAACTCCCGCGGTAGAAAGGACAGATGAGACCCCACAGAGAACGGAGTGAACTAGGATACTCAGCAGGTCTTCCACAGGAGTATCGACGTTTCACTGACCCCCTAACTCTCATACAAGCAACGGACTGCTCTCAACTTATCTCGATTCCAAGTCTTCAACAATAGAGGGATTTAATGGAATGCTATTTCAAACATTTTTCCCATATAAAAAGCCATCCACTCAGGATAGCTTTTGTTCACTCTTATAAATTTTGCTTACGAATGAGTCCATTTTTGTGAGCATAAACTGCTGCTTGGGTACGATCATATACACCAAGTTTGCTTAAAATATTACTAACATGCGTTTTCACTGTTTTAATTCCAATATATAATTTATCACTGATCTCTTGGTTGGTAAGACCATCACCAATACACATTAACACTTCTAGTTCTCGTTCTGTTAAATCTTCATGAGGCTTCTTTTCCTGCGTTCGAAAACGAGTCATCATCTTATTCGCTACTTTTGGTTCGATGTATGTTTCTCCACGAGATGCTTTTTTGATGGCCTCAGCAATCTCATCAGCTGAAGAGGTTTTCAGCATATAACTAAATGCTCCCGCTTCTAGTGCAGGGAAAACTTTTTCATCATCATAATAGCTTGTAAGAATAATAATCTTACAATCAGGTAGCTCTTTCATGATTTTTTCCGTTGCCTCTATACCAGTACCATTTTCCATGATTAAATCCATTAATACGACATCTGGCTGTTCTTTAATAGCAACTTTAGCCCCTTCGTTACCACTGTTTGCTTCTCCCACAATATCTAACTCAGGTTCTGTCATTAAATAAGCAATGACACCTTTTCGAACAACATCATGGTCATCAATTACAACAACACGAATTGAATCGCTCATATTATGCGCCTCCTACACAGGAATTCTTATATCAATATACGTACCTTCATCAGGTCTAGAACGAATCTTGAAGGTTCCACCGATTTCTTCTGTACGCTCTTGCATCGTTTTGAGTCCATAGGATGTTTTCTTATCTTGGTTCACTTCAAAACCTTTACCGTTATCACCAATATGCAAAAATATCTCTTGGTTCAAAGGTTTTAGAGTTAGCTTCACTGAAGTTGCTTCAGAATGACGAAGAATATTCGATAAAGCTTCCTGAACAATTCTAAACAAATGCTCTTCCGCTCCATCCGACACATCCTGAACCTCTTCAATTTGAACATCAAAATCGATTTGACATTTTTGTTTTAATTCTTCAACTAAATTATGTATCCCTTTATCCAGTGGATCCCCTGATAAATGGACAGGACGAAGATGTAGTAGAAGGGCTCTCATTTCTGTCTGAGCCTGTAACGCCATAGAGGTGATTTCTTCTAGTTGTGATTTTGCTTTAGAGGGATCTTGATCAAACATACGTAATGTAGCCTGAGACATCATCGTAAGAGCAAACAATTGTTGACTAACAGCGTCATGCAAATCTCTTGCTAGTCGCTGTCTCTCTTCAATGGTAGCTGCTTTGTGAGCGGATTTAGCATATTCAGATCGTTCATCTGCCATTTTCTGAAGAGACCGAACCTGCGTTTTCAATTTCTCAGCAAGGCCATTTAACTCATCCCCAATGCGTGTGATTTCATCCTCAGGTGTTAAATGAATGCGAGAATTGTAATTCCCTCTAGATAAAGAAGTGATTAACGTAGATAAGCCATCTAATTTTTCTTTAAGTTGACCACTGGATTGAAAACCTACATATAAAGATACAAAAAAAGAAACGACCACCATGGTCCCTATAAAGAGGAAAATCGCTTCTGACGTTAGCCATGATGGTTCCAAGGAAACATATAACCCTAGAAAAATAGAGAGCAGAATCGTTGTAATTAAGAACAACCCATACAAATGAGATCGAATGAACTTATAACGTATGCTATTTAATTTTTTTAGCATCTCTCTCACCTACACCTTATCAACTCGAATATCACCAATTTTAAAGTCAATATCCAAGGTTATTTTACGTGTTGCTTCATCATAGTCAGGCGTTTGATAGCTTAATTTCCGGTTAATCCCTTCAGACTTCTCATCTAACACTTTTATGTCGCCTGTTTTAATCCGAGCATCAACACGAAAAGCTACGTTTTCAGGCATCAGTATCTTTACATCCCCAATCACACCTGAGATCGCAATCGATGTATCTTTCTCTGGGATAAATGCTTTTGTGAAATCAATATGATAGTCTCCGATCGCATTCCATAAATCCATCGGTTCTACTTTCCAATTTTGTTCGTTAAAACTATGGTCTCCAACAGTGAAGTTACGCTTTTTCTTACGATTTTTTTTGGGTTGGTCTTCCCCTTCATCTTCATTATCGGTTTCTGTTGTAATCTCCACATGTTTCGATTTTCTTTTCGGCTTAAACATGGAGATCCCGATGAATACTAAGATAATTGGCCATAAACTCCAAATATCTCCGAATTGAAAAGAGATGATATCAAAGCGGTCTAAAATAAGAAGACCTCCGAATACGACCAAGAAAGCACCCACAGGCCATCCGTCACCGTCTCCTCTTATCCCATCAAAAACTAACTTCAACCCTATGAGAACAAATAACAATGGATAAATGAAAATAAACGCATCATTCATTTCCAGGGAAATAACGTCAAGATTCGCCAATATTAGAAATACACCAATCGCTATAAAGACGAAAGCGACAACAATTTTCGATACACTGAAGTTTCTCATGTCTCATCACCCTTTATATACCTGAGCCCTATCCTATATAAATTAGATACTCAGGGAAATATTCCTTCTTTTTCTTGCTTAATCTTATTATATGAAACATGCTATTTCTCCAAAACGACCCCTGGATGGTTTTCATATCCGCCTCTAGTCTGAGGAAGCAATGTTTTGGTTGGAAAACCTATGATAAAGTCCTATAAGAACACTTAAACAAATGAAACCAAATGAAAAGCCAGCAATAACATCTGTTAAATAATGAGCTCCAAGCAAATACCGACTGAACCCAGTCAATACAATAGCTGTGAAAGTGATAACGAATAAAATCACCTTACTCCATGCTTTTTGAGCATGTAGAATCAGAAAATACGTAACTAATGCAAAACAAAGTAACGACAACATTGCTCCGCCGCTTGGATAACTGAAGCCATCGGTTTCAATTGCACCACTCCAATCAGGACGACTGCGTTGAACAGCAAACTTTATGCCCTTATTTATTGCGTAGGTTCCTATGACACCTATTAATAATACGATAGAGGCAAATAGATCTTTTTTACGCCACCATAACCAAACTGCCATTATGAGTGTGAACGGAGCTAAAAATGCGCTAGATCCTAGTACTGTAACATCTTCGAAAAAAGTGTACAGAGAGGTGTTCCCCCACCCACTTCTCAATTCTCTTGCCCATATATCGAGAGACGGTATTGTCTCTGTCACTACTTGCATCGTTAATAAACTGGCAATCCCTATTGCAAAAGTGCTGAAAAAGATTATTACATGTATCGTTTTTGCTGTTGGTTTTTCACCCATAATCCCCCACTCTCCTTTCAACTACTTTATTGTACAGTCTCAAATTGTAAATGTTTAGATTTTTTTATTAAGGGAAATTTATTTTATGTGCAATCAATTTAAACGAGGTGATACAAATGGATGCAAAACGCAAAGAACTTATTGATGGTTTAAACGAAGATCTTGCACATGAGTATGCAGCAAGTATTATGTACACGTACAATGCCGCTGTGGTACAGGGACTCTATTATCAGATTTTAAAACCGTTTTTCGAAAGTGAAATTGGTGATGAACAGGGTCACGCTCTGTACTTAGCTGAAAAGATTAAAACATTAGGTGGCACACCAACTACAAAACCAGCTGAAGTTAAACAACTTACTGATGTAAAAGAAATGCTTGAAGAAGCTAAACGAGCTGAAGAAGATACAATCAAACGTTATGAAACGCGTAAGGAGCAAGCAGAAGAGCTAGGTTTAACAGAGCTAGTTGTTAAACTTGATGATATGATCGCTGATGAAACAGGTCATATGGAAGAAATGGAACGCCTTCTTGCTGACCCACGCTTACAATAAGAAAGGCGCAAGCGCCCGTTTAGCAACGAAGGGACTGGACTGAGCCCGTAGTGAGATAAAGGAAACACAAATTGTGAAGCAATTTGATGTTGACTTATCGAACGGAGGCGAGGGAAGTCCCTTCATTGCTGGGCGCTGGAGCTAGACATCTATGAGCTACAATTTCGAACAAAAACCTCCACAATAAGTGGAGGTTTTTCAATTTTAAATAAGTACGATCACGGTATAACTTTGTTATAATAAACCAAAGTGAGAGGAGGATCCATTATGTGGGAAAAGATATATCAAGAAATTGATAGCTATTTTGATGAAATGGTACATATTCGTCGTTACTTACACCAACATCCAGAGCTTTCCTTCCAAGAGACGGAAACCGCAAAATATATTGCGAACCAATATGAAGAGTTAGGAATCCCTTATCGAGCGAATGTCGGAGGTAATGGGGTTGTTGCCACTCTCGAAGGTGGAAAACCAGGCAAAACCATCGCATTACGAGCAGATTTTGATGCCTTACCTATTCAAGATGAAAAGGATGTCCCTTATAAATCTACTGTTCCAGGTGTTATGCACGCCTGCGGTCATGATGGTCACACAGCCGCTTTATTATGCTTAGCAAAAGCCCTTCTTCCATATAAAGATGATATTCCAGGAACCATTGTCTTTCTCCATCAACATGCTGAAGAGTTCACCCCCGGTGGAGCGAAACCAATGATTGAAGACGGGGCATTAGAAGGTGTAGATGCCGTGTTTGGAACCCATTTATGGATTAGCACGGAAGTTGGCACAATTGAAACTGCTCCTGAAGCATTTTTCGCTGGAGCCGATGCTTTTGAGATCACGATTCAAGGAAAAGGTGGACATGGTGCGATCCCACATCAAACAAAAGACTCTATTCTAATCGCATCACAACTAGTTACATCACTCCAGCAAATTGTGAGTCGTAAAATCGATCCACTTCGATCAGCTGTGGTTACTGTAGGGACTTTTGAAGCTGGAAAAGCCTTTAATGTTATTGCTGATACGGCTAAAATAACAGGGACCGTTCGAACGTTCGGTCAAGATATTCAAGAAACCGTCATTAAAGAAATGGAAAATCAAATCAAAGGAGCTTGTACAGCTCATGAAGCTGATTATGATTTCCAATACAATAGAGGTTACCCACCCATTATCAATCATAAAGCAGAAGCACAATTAGTGTTAGATGCTGCATCCCAAACACCAGGTGTAGAAAAGGCACAGTTTGTATCACCTGTTATGACCGGTGAGGACTTCTCTTATTACCTTTTAGAAAAGCCAGGTGCCTATTACTTTACTGGCGCTCAAAAAGAAGGTCATGTATACGCTCATCACCATCCAAAATTTGATTTCGATGAACGCGCATTACCTATTGCCGCAAAAACATTATTTAGTAGCTTTCTTGAATATCAAAATAAACACCAATAATTAACTAAAGCCACTTTGACATCCTCAAAGTGGCTTTTATTTATCCAATATTCTTAATCGATACGCATTAGTAGCTGTCTCACCTAGTTTTTCTAAAAAATGAAAATTAGCCACAGCACCTACAATAGCGCCTAAACCTGGAATGAGTTGAAGAACTTTAGCAAAATCAATGGAGTCACGATATTCAAGCTGTAGTGTTTTCCAATCTACTTCACGCCACTCTTCCTTATTTTCTTCCCAGTCCAGTACGGTTTTTAATACACTTTGTCTCTTCTCATCGCTTGAAAAAGCTAAAATAAACAAGTGTAATAAGTACATACGCTCTTCATATTTTCGAACATCATACCCATAAATTCGACCAACATCAAATAGAAATTTCATTTTTATAGAGAGCAGTAAAGGAAAGTCAGCCATCCCCAGAAGAATGCCACCAGCTCCTGTACCAGCACCTTCAAGTGCAGCTGTTCGTTTATATTGCGTAAGCCTTTCTTTTACAGCCTCTTCTCTTTCTTTTAAAGACCAAGATGGATCTACTTCAATCGGATAAATATAATGAGAACTTGTCAAAGATAGCTCAATCATTCGCTTAATACTATCTGTTACAACAGCATGCACACGATCAGGTATTTTTTTATTTACAGCTGTTTGCATACGTTTCGATGTACGTTGTAATAACGAAGAACGCTTTTCCATTTGCTTTACCCAACGCTTTGCTTCCCGTAAAGCTTTGTCATTATACGTTGTTTCCAACATCCTCAGCACTCCTTCTCTATACAAGAATCCCCTCAAGCCATTTACTCGAGGGGAGTTCCATTACGTCAGTCTTTTGGATAAATACTTGTAAACGAGCACATAGCTTAACAATGCTCCACCAATCCATACGAAAGCTAGCCCTAACAAATTCCATAGGAACAGGAAGACTACACCTAATACAAAGGTTTTGAATAATAACAATTGGAATAGCCATTTTAAAAGCGCGCTCTTCCTTTGCTCTAAAGGAACAGGATAAAGCTCAAGCCAGTCTAAGTGGCGGTGGTGTTGCCAAAGCGTCATCATCTGAAAACCACTTAAATAAAGAAATAAGAAAGCAAACCCTAACTTCACCCATATATTTGGAACGTAATAGACTAGCGCTCCTGCTATGACAAGCAGTCGAAGATACATCCCTAAATAATCACTACTTCGAACAAATGTGATCCGATACAGATAATCATAACTATTTCCAGACGCATGTGAAATTGGCTCTTTTAATAAGCGGACAAGCCAATGGCGCTTTTTAATAGTTTTCTTAAGATGGGGCACATCAGTAAAGAGATTGGCAATTCGATAAAATGCTTGCATGCGAGCTGATTCTTTTTCAATTAATACATCCCATGCAATTCCACGTCGTTTTTTCGCTAGCGTGTAATCATACATCATAACGCCAAAGAATAAGACCGTAGTTATTGCCGCAAATAAAAGCGCATCACCAACCACAATGAAATAAAACGTTAAGGTATTAAGAACAATACGAAAGATAGTGTCCAGATATCCACTGTATCTCATGCGGCTATTTACTTCCCACCAATGGGCAAGCAGATTCCAAGCCTTAAAAACGACCAGAACCACGCAAAACAAAACGTATTCGGTTATGCTGCGCTCTGGGAACGATGTGAAATAAAGTGGCCCGAATGCTACAACAATAAAAAATAAGTAAAAGACTTGCGTGAAAAAACTATATAACCATCCATTTCGGAAAAATGGCCCAAGCTGTGATTCAGCAGGTAGTAAGAAAACCAGATCGGCTTCTTTTAACAGTGTGCGAACAGGACTATAGGCTATGACCAATCCAAAAACGATAGCCATAAGCCAAGCTGTTGGAAAATCTTCTGGCAAAGAACTTAACCATTGTTGATACACATAGGCCATTCCAACTAAAAAGAAAAACATCGCAAACGAAAAATGATCATTAAACATTAAACGTAAGTATCGGTTCATCTCTTTGGCATGATTCTGAAGCCGATCTCTCCAGAGTGTTCTTGCGTTAATCATTGATCATCTTCCTTTGTTAGTTGGACGTAAAGGTCATCCAACGTTGCATCTGGCATTTGGAATGATGCTCGAAGTTCTTCTAATGTTCCTTTTGCACGAACTTCTCCTTCATGAATGATTACAAAACGATCACAATACCGTTCAGCTGTTGCTAAGATATGTGTAGACATTAATACCCCTGCACCTTGCGCTTTCATATCATTCATTAGTTGTAAGTAAGACTGAATGCCTAATGGATCTAATCCAACAAACGGTTCATCCACAATATATAAGGATGGTTCCACTAAAAAGGCACACATGATCATAACTTTTTGACGCATTCCTTTCGAAAAATGCACAGGGAACCAATTTAATTTTTTCTCCATTCGAAATTCTTTTAATAATGGTTGAAGACGTTGTTTGAATACATCTTCTGATAATCCATATGCCATCGCCGTTAATCGGAGATGCTCTTCTAATGTTAACTCGTCATATAATACAGGCATCTCTGGAATATAAGAAAATTTCCCGCGGTATGCTTCAGGGTTATCTTGAAAAGATTGCCCATCAATGAGCACTTCTCCCTGCTTTTGTTGCATTAATCCAATAACATGCTTAATGGTTGTACTTTTCCCTGCCCCATTAAGACCGATTAACCCAACAATTTCACCGGGTTGGATATCAAATGAAATGCCATGTAAAACGTTCTTATGTGTATAGCCACCAACTAGATCTTTAATATGTAATAATGCACTCATACAAGTATCCCTCTCTTCATGCTTCGCTCTTTCAAATTTTATCATTCTCCTTACACTTTAACAAAGCAAAACCAAGAAAAGACATCAATCGACATGGAAAAGCTCGTTTTCACTGTTGGAGATTATATATCTTCTATTTTAAGCCCCCTTATTTGGAAGACTTGGATTCGAGATAATACGAGCTTTTCATCGGCTACCCAAGCGATTCCATCGCCTACCCGAGCGATTCCGTCGCTTACCCAAGCGATTCCGTCGCCTACCCGAGCGATTCCGTCGCTTACCCGAGCGATTCCGTCACCTACCCGAGCGATTCCGTCACCTACCCGAGCGATTCCGTCGCCTACCCGAGGGATTACTGTCCCTTCCCAAGAGACCACTGCCCGCCGAACTGCATAAACGTAACGGAACCATCCCGCACCAGCTTATTCAAGATAACTGCCATATAACGGAATAAGGATTAAATACAACTCCTATAAAAAATCCGCATAGTATCTTATGATTTTGTGCAATATAACTCTTGAAGGCAACAGAGTAATTTGTCGTTACCGATCACTGAACGACCCTTGAAGTTCTTAAGTTTAGGCTTAAAAATCGAAATGAGGTGTCAGTGAAAGACCATGCTGATTTAGATCTCCACCATTAGGTTTGAGGTTGAAACACACACATTTTCTTAGACAAATGAGGTGTTGACAGCAGGTATAATAGCGCACTCTGTGCATGATTTTTGAATCGCTTACCGCTGATTCAAACATAGTGGCGACCCCACGCATGTCAGAGTAGTCCCCAATGTATCCATTTAGATACACCGACAACTTACTCTCGCCTTCTTCGGCAAAGTACTTCTTCGGAAGTGCTTTGCCTTTTATTATTTTATTATGATTACTTTGCTGAAAGCCTCAAAAATTCTTGCTTTCACTTTGGATAAGCCTCTCTTATTTGGTACGATAAGATTAATCAAAATCGAATGGAGGATTCACATGAGCCAAGATTGTATTTTTTGTAAAATTATCGACGGAGAAATTCCTTCTGCGAAAGTTTATGAAGATGAACACGTATATGCATTCCTCGATATTAGCCAAGTAACCAAGGGACACACTCTTGTTATTCCTAAACAGCACACAAAAGACATTTATGGTACTGACGAAAAGGTGGCTGAAAACCTTTTTGCACGCGTTCCAAAAATCGCAAATGCCATTAAAGAAACGTATAAACCCGTAGGTCTAAACATTCTAAACAATAATGAAGAGCCTGCAGGTCAATCCGTATTCCATTTACATATCCATCTAATTCCTCGCTATGGTAGTGATGATGGTTTTGGTGCTAAATGGGAAACGCATAGTGATGACTACACCCCAGAAGATCTACAACAAATTGCGTCCGATATTGGAAAACATATTAAATAACCAAAATGCTCAGGTATCCCTGAGCATTTTTGCTTTAAAATTTTATCAATACAATTTTAATTTCAGCATAATCATTAGCCAAACTCATAGGTGTAAGACCAAGTTTTTTTTAAAATCAACTGCAGTCTACTTCAATTCTCGCTTCTCGTACCATCACAGCGTTTCATTCCTTCATTAAAATGCTTATCCCTTTTGAACCGGTAAATGTAGTGTGTAAGGCGTGTTAGCCCCTTCATATGAAGTATGTACTTCAAATCCGAAGCCTTCTATCTGAGTATAACCTTGCTCATTGATCCATCGGTGAAGATCAATATAAGGATTCATCGTCATCGTTTTAGGGTCATAATATACCGCAGCATAAGTATGAGCTGGTATCGTTTTGCTGATCATGCCTTCTGGAACCTTGCCTCCACTTTCTATCTCAACAGCTGTAATCCACGTAAATGATTCAGTTTCAGGATCCCAGTTTGGAGGATCGACAAATACACCATAAGCATTTGGAGCATTTATTCTGTCCTCTACCTCTTCCATACGTTTCATATGGAATTCATCAACAACCTTAGGAATAATCTTATCCTTTTCTTCCATCGTCGTATCACACTTCATTCCTACAATAGTGAAACTTGGCTTCTCAATCATTTTTGCTTTCATTAAATACACTCCTAAACTTCCCTTTATTACGGGTTATATTTGAAAAATATTTCCACTCTACATGTCTAAATCATTATGTTATAATCATGAACATACTTTCGCAGTTGGTCACGAGGACACAGTTGGAAAGTAAATTACTTTAGTTGAGACTAGTTTAGAAGAGGAGAGATGTATCATGAATACACGTTTGGATACTCGTGTGTTAGTATTTCTATCATTGCTTATCGGGATTGGGGCTGCGCTTCATACAATCATGCCACCTATTATTTTTGGAGTTACGCCGGATTTATCACTTGTTATGATGATGCTTGGAATTATTCTTTTTCCTAAAGGACGATATGTTTTGTTAGCATCACTTGCAACAGGATTCATTTCAGCGATGACTACTGGCTTTCCAGGTGGACAAATTGCGAACATTATTGAAAAGCCCATTACTGCTTTTATCATCTTAGGGATGGTTAAGGTATTAGAAAAATCCATGAGTAAACAGAAACTTGCACCAACCATTACAGCGATTGGAACCTTGATTAGCGGTGGTATCTTCTTATTTATCCCCGTTGTGATTATGGGTCTAGGGAACGCAGGATTTTCAGTATTGTATGCTTCAGTTGTACTTCCAACAGCACTGCTCAATACTGTCCTAATGATCATTGTGTACCCAATCGTTCAGAACATCACCAAACGTACAAGAATCTCAAATGAAACATCAAACCAGACCAAAGCAGCCTAAATGTTGTATAACAAATAGTTTAACCTCCTGATTCTTTCAGGAGGTTTTTTAATGGAAATTAACGGACCTATGGCTGAAATCATTTAATTTCTTGCTTAAGGAAAATGTATTTTAGATACTAACCCCCTTTACATATAAGGCTTTAGATCACTTTGATGCATATATGATGTAACCACATATTCTATATCAGAAAACCTTACGATAGCTGCGGTTCCGTTAGTCACCATTATGGCTAAGGTGGGCTTGGGAACGGGTTGACTCCTCCGGGAAAACGGGCGAGCGAGACCCCGCAAGAAGCGTAGCGGATGAGGAGGCTCGATCGTTCGTCCGGGGAAAGCAACCCGTTCCCAAGCCTGCCGCACTCCACAATAGCAACGGAACCGCCTCTCTCACTAAAACAGTTATTCCAGATAACTGCCATATAATTGAATAAACTCAAAGCTTATATAATCTTGTTTAACAGAAAATTTTTACGATAACCAAGTTTTTCTTAAGTAAAAGACGTTTACTCCTCTACATTATTAGGGAAATTGGCTATAATAGAAGTAGAAAGGAGTTGGGAATATGGGAAAAGGAAAATCGCTATTACTTGGATTTGTCATTGGTGGAGTTGTTAGTGCATCCGCTACCTTACTCTCTGCGCCTAAATCTGGTGAACAATTACGCCACCAAGCGAAAAGTTCAGGCACCCGTTTCAAACATACGTTGGAAAACTTGAAAGGCGAAGGCAAAGAGTTAACCGACCAAATTGCACGCACGTCTAAAGAAGGTGCAACTTTACTTAAAGATTTATCTGCTGATGTAAAAACCTCCATCGAAAGCTGGAGAAACACGATTGAACCTCACCAGCGAAACATTCAAAAACACCTGCAAGAAATTGAAAAAAGTTTAAAAGAGCTTGAAGATAAGGCGAAAGAAGAGTAGTACGCGCTTACACGAAACCCTACCTTTTACGGTAGGGTTTTATGTTTGATCTGGATATGTCTTATGTAAAAAGCGTATAAATTCCTGAATAAACGCTTTTAATACCTCAACATTAATATCTGTGACTTTTTTTATATAAACCACATGCTTTTCCCGTTTTATGCTTTCCAAACGCCTCTAACAATTCCTCTCGCTTATTTTCCTCTCCTGATAAATAAAGACTTATTTTGGCTTTACGTGGTGAAAATCCAACAAGAGGTGCATCCCCTTCATGTCCTGTCTTATATTTATAATGATACGATCCAAAACCGATAATGCTAGGCCCCACATCTTTGCAGAATAACCTGTTTCTTCTGTAAAGATATCTAATAACTTATATGCATCCTCACGCTTCTTGGGACTATCCACTCCTTCAATAAATTCCATTACACTGTTGTCATTTTGTTTTTAACTCATACATGACCCCAACCTCCTTTTAATTTTTTACTATTTATAACCCTTCGACATAAATAGCAATATGCCCTCCACAAAATCTGGTTATTACATATATAAAAAACCTGCTTAAGGCGATAAGCCCTAAGCAGGTTTTTATTTAAAATTAGAGGTCATTTTTTACGTGTTCATTATTATTTTGATTTAAGATCTTCGATAGAGCTGATATCCATATATTTAGGAACAACTAGACCGATTTTTGCACCTTTAAGGTTTGGACCAAGATCTTTAAGCTCATCTTTGTAAGATTCGTAAAGGTCACCGTGAGTTCCAGGTAACCAAGCTGCTACCATTCCGTCAGCTTCACCTTTAGCAACTGCCTGCCACATAACACCATTGTCTAACTGCTTGATTTCTGCTTCAAAGCCTTGCTCTTCAAGAACTGCTTTAACTACGTTAGAAGATGCAATTTCAGATGACCATGCAACATAAGCGATTTTCGCTTCTACGCCATCAACTTTTTCTGTGCCTTTTGTCCACTCGTCTACTTTATCTTGGTTGTCTTTAATCCAGTTCTTCGCTGCTTCTTCTTCAGGAGTACCATTTTCGATTTCAAGCATTACAGATTCCATGTCCTTAGCTTCCCAGTTGAACTGGTCAAGAATCTTGTAAAGATTTGGTTTTTCTTCTTTAAGTCCTTGGCGTGCCATTGTCTTAATTTGCTCTGCGCCACCAAATACTTTCTCTGGATCTTCTAGATATTTTAGGTCATATTTAGCAAACATCCAGTGTGGAGTCCAACCAGTAACAATTACAGGCTCTTCATCTTCAATTGCGTCACCTAACTTCTGAGTCATTGCAGCACCAGAAGAAGTTTGAACTTCCCAACCATCTAGGCCGTATGTTTCAACAGATTTTTTTGCTGCTGCAACAACACCAGAACCAGCGTCGATACCAGTGATTGTGTAATCAAGTTGTTCGCCAACAGCAGCTTTTTCACTACCGCCGTCACCGTTACCATCAGTACTCTCGCCGCCTTCATCAGAACTTCCGCAACCAGCAGCTACTAGGGATAGTGATAGTCCTGCTACAATCCCTGCACGTTTCAGATTTAATTTAAACATAATAATTGTTCTCCCCTTTTAATTAAATATTTTTCTATAGTGAACTTTCCAAATTGAAAAGTACCTAACAATTAGTCACCTTTTTGAGTGTTTAAGCTTTGCGTAAAGCGATCAATAATAATTGCAAGAATTACTATAGAGATACCTGCAACGAAACCTAGACCAACGTTGTTACGCTGAACGGCTTCAATTACCTTTTGACCTAATCCTTCTGCACCGATCATGGATGCAATTACAACCATGGATAGTGCAAGCATTACAGTTTGGTTAATACCTGCCATGATCGTTTTCTTAGCCATTGGCAGTTGTACTTTAAATAGTTTCTGTACACCAGTTGTACCAAATGCGTCAGATGCTTCAATAAGCTCTGTAGAAACCTGACGAATCCCTAAGTTTGTAAAACGTACAGTTGGTGGTACTGCGAATATTACAGATGCAAACACACCTGGTACCATTCCAATTCCGAAGAATGCAACGGCAGGAATTAAGTAAACAAAGGCTGGCATTGTCTGCATAAAGTCAAGAATAGGAGTTACAATGGTTTGAACAATTCCACTTTTCGCCATCCAAATTCCAAATGGAACACCGAGTATAACGGATATTAAACTTGCTGTTATAACAAGTGAGAATGTATCCATTAAGTGTGACCATAACTCTTGGTTTTCAATAAACACAAGCCCGATTACGGCGAAAATAGCTAGTCCTAAACGTTTTCCAGTTGCAAAAAATGCAAGAACTGCAATTAATAAAATGAAAATGACTGGATTGATAAGCTGAAGTGTCGCACTCATCCAATCAATAAAGTCACCTAAATGTTCTTTAATTGGTTCAAAGAAAAATTCAAATGTATCTGTAATCCAATCAGTTAAGTCTCCAACCCAAGTCTCTACGGGTATTTGAGGAATATTTTCTAGAAAATTAAGACTCATTGATGGACACCTCACTTCCTGCTAGTGCGCTGATTACGGCTCCGCGTACAATAATTCCACGCAGTTTGCCCTCTTCAACTACTGCAATTGGAACTGGGGAATCATGAATCATATCAAAGATTTCATTCATAGGTGTATCCAGTGAAGCCGTTGGTACGTCTGTTTCCATAATTTCTGTTAGGTCTTTAATATCGTTTTGCTTCGCTTCAGAAGCTTTATCAGCTGTAACATAACCTTTTAAGTTACGTGAGCGGTCCGTAACGTAAATGCTAGAAAGCCCTTCTTCTCTCATGCGCTCTAAAGCAACACGAGGACCATGCTTTTCAATATTTACAGTTTCAGGACGCTTCATAATATGTTGAGCTGAAAGAACCTTCGAACGATCAACATCTTCAACGAATTTCTCTACATAATCATTCGCAGGGTTTACCAGAATCTCTTCTGGGGAACCGATTTGTACGATCGAACCATCTTTCATAAGAGCAATACGATCTCCAATACGTAAAGCTTCATCTAAATCGTGTGTAATAAATAGAATGGTTTTCTGCATGCGCTCTTGTAAGTCCAATAATTCATCCTGCATTTCTTTACGAATAAGGGGGTCAAGAGCTGAGAATGCTTCGTCCATAAGTAAAACCTCAGGATCATTTGCTAACGCACGTGCTAAACCAACACGCTGCTGCATTCCACCTGATAATTGACCTGGTAGCTGATTAATAAAGCTTCCTAGTCCAACAAGCTCTAAAGCTTCTTTCGCTTTTTCAGAGCGTTTACTTTTATCCATCCCCTGTACTTCAAGTCCAAACTCAGCATTTGATAGGACAGTACGGTGAGGGAATAATGCGAAACGTTGGAATACCATACTTAATTTTTGTCGACGAACTTCACGAAGATCATGTTTGTTCATCTTAGCAAGGTTCTCTCCATTGATCTTAACAGAACCTTCTGTAGGTTCGATTAATCTGTTAATTAAACGAACTAAGGTAGATTTACCACTACCGGATAATCCCATAATAACGAAAATTTCGCCTTCTTCTACATCAAAGGAGGCACGGTTTACACCGACAGTGTTACCTGTTTTTTGTAAAATTTCTTCCTTCGAGTATCCCTCATCAAGTAACTTTTGTGCTTGTGATGGGTTCTTACCGAAAATCTTGGATAAGTTTTCAACTTGGATGATCGGCACTAAAGTTCACCTCTTTTAATTTTTTACTAGTACATTTGAACTAATATTTTGTTATGATTTCGTTCAATCAATCACCTTTAATACTATATCTTGTTAATCTATAAAGTACAAACGATAAATACATTTATCTATAAACATTTAGAACGTACAGTTAAAACTGAACAAACTTTAAAAGATAATTGCTTTAAAATGCTTCTTATTCCTCCAAAATGCTACCCCTTCTTATATTTTCATTATTTTTTCATTTCATGTATGCTTTTTTATAGAAAGTAAGAAGGAGGATCCTTCAATGCCAGATATTGATAATACCGACAACATTATTAGTGAAGTTCAGTATCAAGCAATAACTGAATTTTCTAAAACGCTAGAAATGTTCAGTTTGAATCCTTCTGAAGCACGTTTGTTTGTCACCCTGTACATAGAAGGGAAGCCAATGACACTTGATGAAATGAGTGAAGCTCTTGCCAAGAGTAAAACCTCTATGAGTACTGGAATCCGTAGTCTACTTGATTTGAATTTAGTGGAACGGGTTTGGAAAAAAGGGGTTCGTAAGGATTTGTACGCGGCTAATGAAGATTTATTTAATAAATTTATGTCTTCATATGTTTATCGCTGGCTTGACGCTGCTGAACGTCAGAAGCAATCTTTAGAGGAAACAAGGGTTCTCTTAGATAAAGACGATTTTCAGGTTCAAACAGATCAAGCTGAAGATTTAAAGGATAGACTTAATGATATGATTCAATTTCACTGTCTTATTTCTAAAGCGTTTGCAGACTTAGATCCAAATAAAGACAAGTGATAAGAACATTAGGATCAACTTCCCATCATTAATGTTGATATTTTTGTTTTAGTGTTAAAAAGTAAACGCTATTTAATAGATCCCCGATTTTAAAAAAGTCGGGGATCTATTCATGTTAACTAAATATTTTTTTAGAAATGTTACCCAATATTTCCCCCTTTTTAAGACCGCCAAAACAGTTTTTTAATGATTTTTCTTAAGAAATTGCACATTAATACTTTGTTCTCGTATGTTTTCTTGGCATAATAATGGTGAATGGTATAAATATATAGATAAAATACATCATTTAATATTGGGGGCGGGGAGTGTATGAATCAAGAATATTCTATCCAGGAGGCACTACTTTATAGCCATAAGATGGCGCAACTAAGTAAAGCTTTATGGAAAGCCATTGAGAAGGATTGGCAACATTGGATCAAGCCATTCAATCTCAATATTAATGAACATCATATATTATGGATTGCATACCAGCTTAATGGAGCTAGTGTTTCTGAAGTCTCTAAGTTTGGTGTTATGCACGTCTCCACAGCATTTAACTTTTCCAAGAAGCTTGAAGAACGTGGCTTATTAACGTTTTCTAAAAGAGAAAATGATAAAAGAAATACGTATATTCAATTGACTGAAGAAGGGGATCGTCTATTGCTTGAGACGATGAAATCCTATAATCCAGAAGAAAATTCATTAATCCAAGGGTCAAACCCTTTGAAAAAAATCTATGGAAAAATGCCTGAATTCTTAGAGTTGTATGCGCTTATTCGTGAAATTTATGGTTCAGAATACATGGATATCTTAGAACGTTCACTTAATAATATTGAAAGCGACTTCGAACAGGAAGATAAGTTAGCAGCACATATTAGTGAAGATGTTCTAAATCAAAAGTAATGATCTTTTTGCCTAATTTTCCTTAGCTGTACCATGACCTCTAGGAATCGCTTCTCTTCAATAAGGGCATCCATAAGTTCATCAGGGTGTAACTTGGGATTTAATTTCCCTGCATAATGTATCAGGAGTCCTGTGAAATCGAGCATTCCAGCTTCTTTTTGCGTTTCAAATTCTTCTCTGATGTTTGAAAGTAACATGATTAGCTCCTGATATTCTTTTTCCGTTACACCTTTTTCAATTAACATTTTCATAAAAGGATATTTTTCTAACTCTTTCATTTGCATTAATAGTTCTACATAAAAGGTCAACGTTTCTATATCGTGGTCCTTTTTCACTATTCATGTCCCTCACTTTTATCTCCATTTTCAAGAGTCCTTCATCATGCGTAATTACGCCTTTCAAAACCCTTTCGATTTTTTTACAGAAACCCTATTGATTTCTTCCACAAAACATCGTATCATTCCATAGAGCCGTTCTTATTTAGATCGTCATTATGTATAAAATTTTACTACATTGTTATAGATATTGTCACAAGTAAGGGGGTTGATGGAGATGAACTTAAACTGCTGGAAATCCTTCAACATCACGAAAGACCTTGGCTCTAATCGCATATACATTTTAAGCCTTATGCTTGGAGTCTTATCGTTTATTTTCTTATATCTACCCTTTGCCATGATTCATCAGAATCATCAAGTTGAAGATCATGGCATGTTACCCGTAGCCATTGCATTATTTTTGTTACCAACCATTCATAAATTGATGCATATGATTCCACTTGTGCTGCTTCATAAGCGCATTCGTGTACGTTGGAAGCTAAAGAAAGGGTTTTTACCTACCTTTTCATACCGCACGTTTTCATCTCTATCAAAGAGGACGTCCATTATTATGGCATTAGCCCCAACGTTACTTTTAACAATACCTGGATTAATTACAAGCTATGTGTTTCCAGGCTACTACGCATATATCATCTTATTTACTTCTGTGAATATAGGATTATCATTCACAGACTTTATATGTGTAAGACAATTCGTAAGAGCACCGAAACAATGCATTATCGAAAATGTGAAAGATGGTTATGACATTTTAATTGATAAATATAAACAGTAATGTAGAATCTGAAAATTAATTTTAGCTCTATACGACATGTTAGAAAGATTGAGTAAAGAGCATTTAGGGTAAGTACTTGTTGAATGGATGGATGGAAAAGATCCCCTCAATGGGTAAACTCCTATGTATAAAAGGAAAAGCACCCGACTCTGGGTGCTTTTATATTTCTATATAAAACTTATATCTGTTCAACTTTTTTATTTTCTGATACAGTATTTTCATAGGTGCAAAAGGAGGTTCGAATCGTGATAATATTTTTTGTACCATTTGCGCTATTTATTTTATTTGTTTTCAACTCACTAACACATTCATTGTGCCTGAAAACAGAAATGTCCAACGAAAAACAACCTAAAGTATTTCGTACCATTAATATCTTAATTACGATTTTACTACTTTCTTCATACTTTGAAGTCTTGTACGCATAAAGGTCCTACCTCCATTGGGGTAGGATTTTTATAATACTTTCCGATTGGCAAGCCTTTTAAGGCGAAGCCAGAGGTTTAGTTGCGCTTATACTTCATTCCTTCAAAATTTTCACTACGTCGAATTGCTTCAAAACTAAAATTTTATACTTTCTTAACGTGTAAAAAAGGCCGCATACTTTTGTATGCAGCCTTTTTTATTTTTAAGATCTTAGTACCACCAAGATGCACCTACGATGATTAACAAAATGAACAATACAACGATTAACGCAAATCCTCCGCCATATCCTTTACCCATGAGTACACCCCCTTTACATGCTGACTAAGATATCGTATGCAAAACAACCATTCGCTGAATAGGCAGATGACTCAATCTGTAAAAAGTTTTCTTATTTTAGGACAATAGCTTAGTCGAGTTAGTAGTGTGTAGTTCTAGGTCAAAGACGTGCTAAAATTAAATAAATTTCCAATCGTCACTCGAATGCCCTATTGTTTTATCTCCTAAATATGTTATATTATTTCAAGGATTGGTTATCAATTCCTAATAAACGAGCTGCTTATGAGTACGCTGTTTATAAAGTCAAATTCTTTAGAGAAGATGGCTTCTGAGAAAAACACATTAGATTAGGAGTGTTTACCTGATGAAACGAATTGCATTAGCAACTGCTTTGACTGCAGGTGTACTTACATTATCTGCATGCAACCAGAGTTCAGCGGATGAATCTGAGGTTGTTGTTGAAACAAAAAATGGAAATGTTACGAAGGAAGAATTCTACCAAGAACTGAAGGAACGATATGGCGACAAGCTACTACATGAAATGGTTGTTACAGAAGTTCTTGATGATAAATACGAAGTAACAGAAGAAGAAGTTAAGAAAGAAGTTCAAAAGTATAAAGACCAATACGGTAATAAATTCGGACAAGCTCTTCAACAAATGGGCATGAAAAATGAGAAGCAATTTAAGAACGTCATTGAGTACAGCCTTCTACAAGAGAAAGCTGCTACAGCTAAAGTTGAAGTAACGGATAAAGAAATTCAACAGCATTATGATCGTATGAAGACTAAAATTGAAGCTAGCCATATCCTTGTAAACAGCCAAGAGAAGGCACAAGAGGTTATGAAAAAGCTTGATAATGGTGCAAAATTTGCTGACCTTGCAAAAGAATATTCTCAAGATCCATCAGGTAAAAATGGTGGTAAACTAGGTACATTCGGACCTGGCCAAATGGTTCAGCCATTTGAAGATGCTGCTTATAGCATGGAAGTGGGCGAAATCAGTAAGCCAGTATCATCTCAATTTGGCCTTCACATTATTAAAGTAACCGATAAAATCGAAAACAAAGATGTGAAACCACTAGAAGAAATCAAAGGCGATATTAAGCGTCAACTTAAGAGCAAAAAGATCGATAAAAACAAAGCTCGCGCTGACATTGACCAATTGATTAAAGACGCAGAAGTAGATATTAAAGATGAAGCATTCAAAGACTTGTTTAAGTCTCCTGAAAAGCAAGATTCATCTTCTAAATAACGATTAAAAAAAGCAAGCGCATAAGCGCTTGCTTTTTTATTATGAACTTTTCGTAGACCTCGCTTCTTGAATTCGATCCATGTATACTTTCCCTTCACGCTCAATGTATTCTTGCTCTTGCTTGTAGTCCTCACGAATTGCTCGAAGTGCCATATATCCACAAAATATAATCAAAAGAACGAGTGCAATAGTCCACAGCGGAATACCTTCAACCATGGAATAACCTCCCTTATATTACCTTGTTTGTACAAGCATATGTGATGAAACAGGTGAATATGACTTATTTACTAATTCTCCTGCAATACACAAGGCCTTATGCAATAATATGGCAGGATTGTTGAAGACTTGAAACTGAGAGGAGTCCGTTGCTATTGAGTAATTTGTTGCAGTCAGTGAAACGGCAAGCCTGTTGTTGCCCCACACGACGTGGGGTAGTTCTACGTTGCCACATGATGTGGCGGTTTTAGTAGAACCTCCATTGTATAGCCTCTTCGTTCCTGCGGGGTCTCGTCTTCCCTTTTTTACCACGACAGTTTGCCGTTTCCTTCCCTCCACGCGATTATGGAGACTAACGGACCATAATTTAGAGATTCCCCTCTCATATTGATTGGAAATCATATTCATAGAAGTTGCTCAGACCCTTGTCATGAGCGGTTCCGTTAGTCTCCATTAGGCAAAGGCGGGCTGCACAAAAGCAACGGAACCATACGCACATTATCTCGATTTCAAGTCTTCCATATAAGGGGGGGTTTATGGAACATCCACACAAAAAGAGCTTGGGATCCCCAAGCTCTTCGTTATGATTTACTCATCATGTTCATTTGTAAATAGCGGCTTATAAAAACTACGGTTATCCATAGCAAAGAGGCGATCTGTAAATTCTCCAGGTTGGACCTTATCCAATGCGCGGTTCAACATATTCATCTTAGCATCCACGAGATCAATAAGATGTAATAGCTCTGCTTCACGTATTAAAGGTGGCTTGGGACTTCCCCACTCAGCTTTACCATGGTGGCTTAAGACCATGTGTTGAAGCATGGTAACCTCTTCTCCTTCAATCCCTAATTCTTTCGCTACCCCACCTATCTCATCCACCATCATCGGAATATGGCCGATTAACTTCCCTTCAAGGGTATAGGAAGGTGTTGCTGCTCCTGATAATTCCTTTAACTTTCCTAAATCATGAAGAATGATTCCAGCATACAGAAGATCAAGATCGATATCCGGATACAATTCTTTTAGCTGTTTCGCCAGGTTTAGCATCGATACTACGTGATGAGCTAAGCCTGATATGTATTCATGGTGATTTTTCACCGCAGCAGGATAGGTTAAAAACGCTTCCTGATAAGTTTTCACAAAGTGCCTTGTAATTCGCTGCAGATTTGGGTTTTTCATTTCAAATATGGCTTCTGTTAAGCGTTCAATCAAGTCTTCCTTTGGAACTGGTGCAGTTTCTAGGAAATCAGATTGATCCACACCATCCGTAGGCTGTGCTGGACGAATAGATTGAATTTTTAGTTGTGGACGTCCTCGATATTGACTGACCTCTCCCGTGATCTTAGCAATCTCTTCAGCTACAAAGGTTTGCTCATCTTCTTTTGTAGCTTCCCATAACTTCGCTTCAATTTCACCAGAAGCATCCTTCAATATTAAGGTTAAAAATGGCTTACCATTACTGGCTACACCTTTTGTAGAAGATTTAATAAGTAAGAAGTTATCAAAAGGTTCCCCAATAGCATGATGACTAATTCCACTTTTCATGATTCTACCTCCCTTTTTCTTTTATCATATCAGATGGTCCGATAGGTGTCTTTTTATGTGTGGTTTCTCCTTATCTCATGACCCAAAATTCCAGATATTAAAAAATTAGAGCGTGATCAACACGCTCTAACCTAAATTAATCCTTTGGTACATATTTAAATATTTCTCCTGACTCCACTACACGAATAAATTTCATCAGCCAACGATAATAATTTTGCGCATAATGAAGACGATCGATGTCGCGCTGAATTTTTCCTTTCAGCTCCTCATCGTCGGTTGAATCAGCGATGGATTGAAGCTCTGCAATAGCTTCATCCGCTTCTTCTATGTTTGTTTCTGTGTGATGACGCCAGCGATTTCCGAATAATGAGGTAAAGGATTTATACCAATCTTCCTCAGACTTATATAAATCTTTACGAACACCTTTCCGGAACGCTGGTTCAACCATCTTCATTTCGGATAGCGTTCTTACCCCAGTAGACATGCTCGTCTTGCTCATCTCTAAAGCGTCACGCATATTATCTAATGTCATGGGTTGATCGGAAAAATACAATGCACCATATAAGCGACCAACAGAAGATGTGATCCCATATAGGTTCATGTTTTTCGCAATCACCTGTATAAACTTTTCGATTGTTTCTTCATATTCTGCCCATTCTTGTTCTTTATCTACCAATGGACGACCCTCCACTAGCTTTATTCGACATGCACCTAGGATATTTTATCACTATTATTCCAGATGTGCGAGGTCATGGCAAATAAAAACTGATTTTTTTATATAAATTTTTTGTACTGTCCTCATTTAACGCTTCAGATTCAGGAGGACATGTTAAGTAAAGGACTTGTTGTGATGTTGAAATTTCACCTAACAATTGAATCATTTCGTGCTTTCTCATCTGATCAAAGTTTACAAAAGCATCATCTATGATAAAAGGTAGAGGATGATGTTCGCTAATAACTCGACTCAAGGCAAGGCGTAAGGATACATATAATTGCTCTTTCGTTCCTTGAGACAACTCATTAGCTTCATAATGATACCCATCTTTAGATTCTACAACAAAAGATTGATTCTGTTTAGGGGGAAATACACGAATATATGCTCCTTTTGTTAGGATGTTGAAAAAGTGATGACAATATTCAATAACAAGTGGCATTCGTTCCTGTTGAAAGATGGCTTTCGTTTTTTGGAGTGTAGAATATGCTACTTGATGTACCGCCCATTCTTTCGCTTGCTCTCTCAACCTATTTTTCTCAAGTATAAAACGGTGGCGTACAGATGAGAAGGATTCGTTTTCCTCTAATCGTTTTAAGATCGATTTTACATCAGCCCACTCTTGACGATTCACTTCCAGCTTTTCACCTAAACGCTCTAAATCATTTTGCAACTGATCTCGTTCTTCAGTTAGATCCTTCTCATCTAGAGTCTGCTCTAACACATCTTGGACAAGAGTATCTTCTATAAAGACAGAAGTTACTTGTTGTTCATTTTGCTCTACCTTTTGTTCGAGCATCAAGACATGTTCATGCTTTTTCCCTTTTCTTAGATAGGCTTCTTCATCTTCTACTTCAGCGATAGAAAACAGGTGATTCATTTCCTTTTGGATCGGCTGCAGCTTCTGAATCCATTCTTGTTCTTGATTGCGAGTCGTTGCTAGTCTCTCTTGTAAATTCTGTTTTTGCTCCTCAATCTTTTCATATCGCTTAAGGTAATGAAACAATGCTTCTATTATAGAACGCACTACCCGTTTATGGTCCATTTCTAACCTATCTGCAACAGAACATACATGTTTTTCAAATTCATGAACTTGTTCTTGTTTTTGATTGCACTTATTCTCTTTATTTTTCCACTCTTTTATCTCTTGTTGTAATTGATTAAGCCGCTGATAGGTTTTAGGCCAATAAACGAATGCAATATTCTCTAAGAAATCAAACTGATGCTTTTGCTCTTCTATTCGTTCGTCTAAACGCTTCTTTCTTTGCTGGAGTGTTCGCATCCATTCTTCATTTTGAATCTCTTCACGTTGAAGTTGTTGCATAACTTGCTTTAAATGTTCAAGTTCACTAAGGATCTGCTCATGTCTATTTAAGTCATGTTGGAACTTTTGTATTTCTTCGTCTGTGTACTGTTGTGTTTCTTGGTATAAAGTTAGATCAAAACTAGTTTGCACAGAAGCTAAGGATTGTTTCAACAACCGAGAACCTAGAATACTGAATACCATAAATAACAATGCTATTCCTGCAATCCACGCATTGGAGAACATAACACTAAGAACAATTCCAACTAAAAATACCAGGCTACCCACTATCAAGAATTGTTTTGCAGATTGTTCACGTTTTTTCTGCTGTTGTTCCAATTGAGCTGTTTGTTTTTCACGTTCCTCTTTTTGCTGGTCAGATAACTTCTGTTTCAATTTCTGCTCTTTGTGTTCCTCTACTACATCTTTGTACCGCTGATACATATCATCAGATAAGGTTTGTGTAGATAATTTTTGTATATCCTCTTCTGTCTGAGTCTTCTGTTCCTTCAGCGCGTTTAATTGATCTTGACTGCTTTCTAGATCCCCTTGTAACTGCTTATGCTCTTCCACAAGGTTTTCCCACAGTTCTTGTGTGTAGAACGGAAGATGTAGGTCGTCAAGTAGATCAAAATCTATCCCCATTCCAAGATCTTGAATAGCTTGCTGAATACGATGCTTGTCTTGCTCTAACTCTTTTTTGATCTGATGATATTCTTCGTCTTGAACCTCATACCATTCTGCTTTATTGGTAACGCTTTTGGCAAGTTCAATTTTCTTCAAATCAAAATTCGGAATTTCCTCAAGTTTCTGTTCATCCTGCTTTCGCGCATTCTCTAACACATTTAGCTCACTCTGAAATGGAAGAAACTGATCTTTTAAATGATAGTAACGCTCTAAACCATCTTCAGGAAAGGAGACTGGTCGATCATATTGAGCCAATTTCTTCTCAGCATCTTGGTAGGCATGTACAGATGATGTAACTTGTATGAGCTTTTCGATATAAGATAATCTCTTTCTACTCTCGATTTGTTTTTCCTGAAGCTCCTGCACCTCTTTTTCCAAGCCTTGCTCTTGATCTTTATAGGTTTGATAGGTTTGTTCTTCTTCTTTTAATCGTTGATACTCTTTTTCCAACTGCTTAACTTTTTGTAATTGTTGATTAATCTCAGGATTCTTCCCACGCTTTTTAAAACGCTGATCCAACTGTTTTTCTAATTGCTTTTCCGTATCATAAATTTGTTTGGATCCTGTCATTCCAATACCGAATAAAACATTCCCGATATCATCTTCTTGCAGGGATTGAATATCTTGAAGACTTTTTAATCCGAATGAAAAAATGGATTCATATGTACTGCGGTCTATTCCATGTAAAAGTTGTTTTAAATAAGATTCATCCGCTTCTTCGCCATTCTGAAAAATACAGCGAGCTTCACCATTTTTCTTGGTGGCAACACGTTCAACAGTGACTGTCCCTTCATTAGGCACAGATAAGTGAAGTCTTCCGCCAACTGAACCTCCTGTTTTAGGTTCAAATGGCTTCCATTTACGTGGAGGGAGATCAAATAATATGTATAAAATAAACTCGTGGAGTGTGGATTTACCGGCTTCATTTTCCCCATAAAGAATCGTTAATCCATCTTCTTCAAATGAAATGGTTTGATTTTGCCACTTTCCAAATCCAAATATTTCTGCTTTTAACAGTTTCAATGCTTAATCTCCCTCCTTTAAAAGCTCACGTAGTAATAGATCTTCAGCATGTTTGGTAATCTCTTCTTTTTCTTCTTCTGAAAAACCTTGAACATATTTTCGAAGAGCATGATGTTGTGTTAATTCACGTAGGTCTTCTTCAACCTCTTCAACCTCTTCAACCTCTTCCATTGTACGAAGCAATTCCCCTACAAAATGAGACCCTTGAGCAAGCTGATTTCGTTCCATACCTTTATCCTTCATGACGTTTAGCTTATGAATCCATATCCAGTTTTCCTGCCCTTCTTCTTGTTCGTTCCATATTTGTCGTAGCTCCTCTTTAATATCAGGAGCCTCCTCACCCCCAGAAGGAATGTCTCCTTTAAGTGTGAGGTGAAGTAAAACTGGAGCGCTCTCTTTACGAAGCTCCTCTTTCCAGTCATAAAGCTTCTGTTCCAGTTCTTTTAGCGTTTCACAACCATTTACATCAATAGAACGAGTTTCGAAACGAATCATCCCAGTAGGTAAAAATTGAAGCGAGTGGCCCGTTTCTGTGAGTTCTACCAGATTACACCCTTTTTCACCATCTTCATTTCGATGTCTGCCTTGAATGTTTCCACTATATAAGATGGGGGGATATTCGCTAAGCTGCTGCCTTTTGTGAATATGACCCAGTGCCCAATAATCTAAACCACGGCTATAAAGGTCTTCAATCCGAAATGGAGCATACACATCGTGATCTGTATTGGTCGCTAAACTACCGTGAAGCATACCGATGTGATACACATCCTCTGATGAAGGAATAAACTCTTCTGCTTTCGGTTCAGTCACAGCTCTCTTTTCATAACTAAACCCATAAATCTCCGCACATTTTTCCTCACCTTTATAATAAGGGATTGAGGTAACCGTTTCTTCATTAAATATATGTACATTATCAGGAAATTCTACAGAATAAAAGCTTCCTCCAAGATGATCATGATTACCATGACTCAGAAAAACATCTATTCCATATTCATGCAGCTTTTCGAAAGCTTTTCGCAAACGTACTTGAGCTTTTAAGCTTCTGCCATCTTGGTCAAATAAATCTCCAACAATTAAAACAAAATCCACTTCATGTTGAATGGCTTGTTGTATCAACCGATCAAAAGCTTGAAACGTACTGTCCCGTACTTGAGCTAACATCTCTTCAGGTAAGTCAAAAAAACCTTGAAACGGACTATCTAAATGAAGATCTGCGCTATGTATAAATTTTATTGTTTCCTTCATACCTATTTCTCCCTGTGTATATAAGTTTGTCTGTATTGTATCAAAGCCAATAGACGAATGCACGTTCGCTTTCATAATTCATCCAAAGCTTGGTCATGCTAAGAATGGAGGTGAGAGTTATGCCAAAACGTAAAAAGGACCCTTCTGAGCGCGGAAAAAGTGCAGCTAGTGTAAAAGGCTCTCCAAACAGCGGACCTGTTGAAAAGTTCCGTGATGAACCTGAAAACCAAACGAATAACATGCAATACAAAAAACAAAACACAGCAGGGGAGTAATCCTCTCGCTGTGTTTTTATTCTTAAGGAATTCTTGGTCGTAGGTGTAGAATTCATTTACATTTACTAATTATGACGATTCTTTTTTCGACAGTTGAATGGCTGTCTTAATATCTTTTAAAGAGGACGACTTCCCATATAATAGCACGCCACCACGATAGATTCGTGCACCAATAATCCCTAGCACAATAATGGTTGCGATAAGAAGTAAGATCGAAATTCCCGCTTGCCAGAAAGGAACATCAAGCATTCCAACTCGTAAAAACATGACCATTGGTGTAAAGAAAGGAATATAGGAAGTAACCGTAATAAGGCTTGAGTCAGGTGCATTTAAACCAAACATCGCCACCATGAATACAACTACAATCATCAATGTCATAGGTGTAATAAGCTGTTGTGCATCTTCAATACGACTTACAAGTGAACCTAACATGGCAGCTAGTGTGGCATAGAGTAAATAACCCAATAAGAAAAACACAATGGCATAGATGATTGTATCCATATCTAGATCGCTTACCCCAAGAAATGCGCCTATTCCATCATCAGACATATTCGCTTTTATAGATTGATACCCTACAATCAGAATCAATCCGAATTGAAGGACACCAAGTAAAGCAATGCCTAGAATCTTTCCAAACATCTGTTTAACAGGCGAAGCACTAGATATAAGAATCTCCATTACCCGAGACGATTTTTCCTTAGCTACATCCATGGCAATCATATTCCCATACATAATAACGCCCATATATAAAAGGAATAACATAATATATACGAGTCCACGTGCTTTATTTAACTCCTCTTGTGTTTTCGCATTTTCTTGAAGAGCAACCTTTTCAAATGCTACTGGTGCGTATATTTGTTGGATGGTACCTTGGTCAATTCCTGCCTTTTCTGTAGCCACAGCTACTTTTAACTGTTGGATGGCTTGCTGCAAGCGACCACTTACTTTGTTTTCAGCAATTTGGTTAGCAAAATACTGGGCTTTTGGAATGTTTGACTCATTATAGGTTAAATGTAAATAACCTTTGTACTCTTCATCCTTAACAGCTTGTTTCGCTTCCTCTTCTGTACCATCAAACTCTTGAACATGTACAACATCCTTCTGTGTGGATAGTTGCTGCTCCAATCTTGTAAATAATTCTCCACTCTCATCCATAACAGCTACCTGAGCTGCATTTTCGCCCCCTCCAAATTGATCCATAATTCTATCAATATTCGTTATCCCTAGCACGAATATTAAACTAATAACTGTCGTCCAAATAAACGCTTTTGATTTTAGTCGTGACATAAATGTATGGGTGAAAATAATCCAAAATTTATTCATAGGAATCACCTACCTTTTCTATGAAAATATCATTAAGAGATGGTTCCTCTAAATCAAAGGTTCGGACAAACCCTTTTCCTGAAATGGCTTGGAATACATCCTGTGACACTTGTTCACTCTCCACTTGAAGTTCGCATCCCTCTGTAGAAGGCTTATAGCTTATGACACCCGGCAAACCTTTTAAATAGTTCAAGTCAAAGTCAGCATGGACAACTACGTTTTTCTTACCAAAAGATCGCTTAATGTCTTTTAGTCCTCCATGAACAACAGGCTGACCTTTATGTAATATGCATAAATGTTCACACAGTTCTTCTACATGATCCATACGGTGTGATGAGAAGACAATAGAAGTTCCTGATTCTTTTAAATTAATAACAGCCTTCTTTAAGACCTCGACATTAACCGGGTCCAATCCAGAAAATGGCTCATCTAAGATTAATAATTTCGGTTTATGTATCACCGCTGAAATGAATTGAATCTTTTGCTGATTCCCTTTCGATAGCTCTTCAATTTTTTTATTTTTATATTCCGGCACGTTAAAACGCTCTAGCCAGCCATCTAATTCTCGTATGATATCAGATTTATTCATACCACGAAGACGACCTAAATAAATCAATTGATCTTTTACGGTTAATTTAGGATACAACCCTCGCTCTTCGGGTAAATAACCAATAAGGTGACTTTTACTGTAGTTTATAGCACCATCATTCCAAGTAATATTACCTTCAGATGCATCAATTAAGCCAAGGATCATTCGAAATGTTGTTGTTTTACCAGCTCCATTTGCACCTAGAAAGCCGAAAATTTGGTTTTCTGGTATTTGAAGCGATAACTGATCCACAGCAGTAAAGGATCCAAATCGCTTTGTTACATTGTTCAGGGATAATGTCATTTTGTTACTCCTCCTTCTGTCTCAATTATACGTCAGAAGTGAGTTAAAAGTTTCATAAGTTTCCTCAGGTGTAATGATATAGTATAAGGAAGAAAATCCCTCATCATTTTCATGAAGGAATTCGACAAGATTTTTCGAATAAAGTAAGTGGTCAATTGTTAAGGAGGAATCAATCATGAAAGCCTATGTATTAACTGTATTCGCACAAGATGGAACTCAATTGTTAGAAGAAAGCTTCGAAGCTCCTAATGATGATGATGCTAAAAAAATTGGTCAACAAAAGCTAGCTGACCAAGGTTATGAAGATCATACACATCGTTGCGTAGCTCCTGAAGGACATATGGTGTTGTTTCATCGGTAAATAGAAACTAAAAATGAGCATCCATTGCTGTTATGCTAATGGATGCTCATTTTTTTGTTTTACTATAATGCACATCTTATACTTATTTCCCTATAAAATGTGGTTCTCGTTTTTGCATGAAAGCCTGTACACCTTCTTTATGATCCTGTGTACCACGTAGTTTGTATTGTAAGTTTCTTTCTTGTTCCATATAACTTTGAAGCTCTTTAATGCGATTTCGATGATAAACTTGTTTCGTTGCAATCATGGCTTGTAGAGGGCGCTTCTGCCATGCTTTTGCAAGGTTTATCGCAGCATTCTCCGCTTCCTCTTCAGTTATTTCATCCACTAACCCTTCTTCATATGCTTCAGGTGCCGCTAGAGACTTTCCATGCCAAGCAAACTGTTTCGCTTTATGAACACCTAAGCGCTCTTGAAGCCAGAAATGGCCGCCACCATCTGGTAAAAGGCCAATACCTATGAAGTTCATAGAAAGCTTCGATTGATTATGGGCGAGTACATAATCAGACGATAATGCTATGCTAAGCCCCAGTCCAACCGCAGACCCATGAACAGCTGAAATGATTAACTTCGGCATTAGATAAATCGTTTCTATAATCTCTTCAATTACTCCCATTACATCATGAAATGAATCTTCACCATGTAGACTTTCCATCATCGACACATCTCCACCAGCACAAAAACCTTTGCCTTCACCAGATAAAATGACAATGGAGTCGTCATTTTGTTCAATCGTTTTTAAACGATCTCTTAGTTCCTCTAGACTTTCTACATTTAGTGCATTTAACTTGTCGGGTCTCGTAAACTTTAGGTGTGTAATGCCATGTTCAGTTTTTACATTATAATAACTCATTCAAGGATCCCCCTAATTTTAAGAAAACTGAATACTTATTCATTTATTATGTATTTCGATGAAAATCATAAAATCCCTGCTTTTAAAAGCAAAAAAAACGCCAGAGTTCTACACCCTGGCGTTCTTCATATCTTTATTGTTCATCTGCACCGTAAAGTTCTTCAAGTGGCTTCGTGATGATTTTGCTAACGTCGTTAATCACTGTGTTAAGACGCTGCTCCTCTTCCATAAGCTTTGAGATTTGTGGATGCTGTTGTACAGTTTCCACTACTTTACGAGCTTCTTCTACTTCTTCTTCAGAAATTTCTTGGCCTTGCATTTGTTTTTGCTGAAGCTCGATTTGCGTGTTACGGAAGTTATCGAACATTTGCTTTGCGTTCTCATCTGCCATAACAGCTTCATAAGCTTGTTTTAAGCCTTGAAATTCTTCGCTTTCGCGAATTGCTCTTTCTAGTTCATTTGCCTGATCATAAATATTTGCCATGAATTAAATCCTCCTCGTTCTTTATCCTCTACCACTATAACAGACCATATCTACTGTGTATAGGAATTGCACAAATCGTTTAGCCCATCATCAGAATGATTCCCGCTTGAATTAAACCTATGATTCCTCCAAGAAGGGCACCAAGGTATGTAATCAGCTTAAATTCTTTTCGTGATATATCCAATACCATGCGCTCCAACCGTTCAACGGAAAACGATTCAACTTCTTGTTTAACCACATCAGATAAATGGAGTTTGCTCATAATATCAGGAATGCGATTTGATAAAAAGTCACCGGTTTTGTGAACAAGTTTTGGAACGAAATGCTCTACAATATAGGTTTGATATTTTCCTGTTATATCCTGAACTGAACGATTGAGCCATTCTTCTACAGGAAGTGCGTCTGCTACGGTAGTTGCAATCACCTCTGCTGTTACGTCTGCTCCAAGTTTATCTTCATAGTAGCGAACAGGTTTATTCAGCCACTTTTCCCATTCCTCTTCTAAAATTCTTTTCAGCCAAAGCTTAGCATCCTGAGAGCGAAGATAATCCGAAACAGCAGGTTGAATGCGTTCTGCTAATCCATCTGTACCAATAAACGATGAAACCATGTTAGCGAGAAATCCTTGTCCTTCAAGATAATTCTCAATCATGTTTGTTATCTTTTGCCTACCTTCATAGCTCGAGATGTATTCCTCTAGGTTATGAAGGACATATTCGCTCACTTGCTCCATCGCTTCTTTTCCCTTATGGTCCCAGTTTGGCCCAATAAGTGTTCGAATAGACTTCTGTCTTTGATTTTTCATCATTTGATGATAACGCTCATGGGCAAATGAATAGACACTTTTATGAATTTGATCACGATCTATTGAGATATCTAGTTCACTCATCCACTCTTTTAAAGATCGATCACTCTTTAACATCGAAGACACTTCTTGTTGTGCCCAACCCACCATTTGATTTTGGAAAGCATCATCATGCAGTTTCTTTCGTAAACCTTCTGGTGTCAGAAGGTGCTCTACCACCATTTTACCTAACTGATCAGCAAGCTCCTGGCGTCGCTTAGGAATCAATCCAGGAGTAAATGGAACCTTTATTTTTCCAACGTACTTCGCTGTAAATGGTCGAAAAAGCATTTTAATTGCCAAAGAGTTTGTGACCCCACCAATTAAGGCACCTACGCCCATCATTAATAAAATCATAACGATCGTATTCATAAGATCTACCTTTCTCTATTACAATCTCGTCTTTTTGAAGAGTACTTCTGCTTCCCTAGCACTATTCCCTTCCATAAAATTTTATACTCTCTTAAGGAATAAGAAAAGCATGTTTACCTCTATTAAATCATAAGTATGGATAGAGACCGTAATACAGGAGGGCAATGAAATATGGAAAGCTACCACTTTCAGATTCAGCGATACCCAAGCCACAGACAACGAATAATTGTGCCGAAGCATCTTTATAAAGGCTTTCATCAAAAGATGACGTTAACGTATTGTACACAAGAGGCAGAAGCCGAAATCATGACACATCAAAAAGATGTAGATACACTCTATATCTCTCATGACCTAATGAATATATTACGCCTACCGGAAGATGAGACACTCTCCTGCTTTGTTGATTCTGGATGTATTCTATTTCAGCCCTTATTAGGTGTTTATACGGCCGGCTTTCAAGATGATGATATACACCCCATTGGAGATCGTACACCTGTTTTTGAATCCATGACTATAACAGGTCAGTCTTATGGGTTTGATACGTTATTTTTTGGATACCAACATATCGATTGGGAAGATCAAAGTATTACAGGCTATGTCTTTCATAATGGCGAGTGGATGATGAAGCGTTTTCCATTCCCCTATGTTATTTATGACCGTATCCCAAATCGGAAAGTTGAACATCACCCTTTTGTATTAGAGGCGCGAGAGCGTTTAGAACATTCTTCTATCATGTTTAATACAGGCTTCTTTAATAAATGGAAAATTTATGACCAACTCAGGAAAACAAACGACGTATCTCATTATCTCCCCTCAACTGTTTTGCACCCTACAAAAGAAAGATTTCAAGAACTTCTTTATCACCACCGCAGCCTTTTTATTAAGCCCATTCACGGTAGTAAAGGGGCAGGTATTAAAAAGTGTAGGGTCCAAGAAGAGAGATCAGAAATCGAGTGCATCTATTATGATGAAGATAAAGAGATCCACCAACGTTATCAAGACTTGAACAAGTTTTTTCATCAACAGTTCCCTAACGGATTTTATGGATATATCGCACAACCAGAAGTTCGTTTAAAATCATTACGTTCTACACCTATGGATTATCGTGTTCACACGAATAAAAATGAACGGAATGAATGGGAAGTAACAGCTATATGTATGAAGTTTGCAGGTAAAGGGAGCTTAACGACTCATGTAAAACGAGGTGGATCGATACACACCCTTGATGAAATGTATGATGACCGAGAAAGCCAGCTTATATATCAAAAGCTTGAACGCGTAGCACTTCTTATTAGCAAAGCATTGGAAAAACAAGTGTCAGGACCTTTAGGTGAAATAGGCTTTGATTTTGGTATAGATGAAGAAGGGAAAGTATGGTTATTTGAAGCTAATTCCAAACCAGGCTTTGCGATTTATGATCATCCAACTTTTTTAAAAGAACAATCCATGATTCTTTCCTATCCATTCCGGTACGCAAAATACTTTTATGTAAATACATTATACGAAAAAAACTTAAGTCGAGTGTAATTTGCTCGGCTATTTTCCTTCCCTTCCTTACACATGATCCCTCTAATATGAGGAAAGCTATCACCAAGGAGGGATTCAATATGCCAGATCCAAAAAAAGGGTATCAGGAAGAGAGTCGCGAGAAGTATGAAGTGGATGTAGATCGCATGATTAACGAAGGAATGGCCGGCGGTACTGTGCGTTCCACGTACAATCGAGCACAGATTGAAGAAGCTCGTGAACTACCGAAGGAAAACGAACCATTTCCTAATCAAACTGAGCATCAAAAGCATTAATAGCTTCAAAAGTGTATGGGCCAAACCGGGTAGCGATATAAAAAGGACATCAGCTTACATGGCTGATGTCCTTTACATTTATTGCTTATCTACTTTTTACAATCATTTGTACGGCTTCTTGGATAAGTTCATCTGTTGGTTCGCCGTTTTCTTCAGAAGATCGAATGCACGTCTCTAAGTTTTTAGCTACAATATAACCAATGGAACGATCCATCGCAGATCGTGCTGCGGACAATTGCGTAATAACATCTTTGCATTCTTTACCTTCTTCCATCATTTTAAGAACGCCTCGTATTTGTCCTTCTACACGTTTTAAACGATTCTTCATATCTTGGGAATAATCGTTCATTTCTTGATTTTCCATTTCTATTTGCCCCCTTTTGCAATTTTCGCTTTATCTATATCCAGAACATACTTTTTATATCAATGGTCTTCCTTTATTATACTATAGCATTGCTACGAAAAAAAGTTTGAGCATAAAGTCGATATGTGTCACATTGTATTATAATAAGAACTAAAGCTGAAGCGCCTGGGTAGCAATGTATATGCTGGACTGAGCCGTGGTACTTTAACCTAGAAATTTTCACCACGTCGAATCTCTTCGGTCTTAAAATTTCATATTACTGGGCGCTGGAGCTGGATGTGACCCCGCTCTATTTAAAGAGTTATAAACTAGCCACCTATCTTATAATTTCCTATAAATAATAAACCATAGAAAGAGGATTGCCATGTTCGATCAACTAAAATCACTATATCCAAATATTATAATATTTGAATCTACAGTAAATGTAAATCAAAGTCAATATAAATGGTTCCGCTCGAGTAATGGGGAAGTTTTTGGCATTCCTTTTTCTGACCTAGAGCACAAGGAACTGCAATTATTAAACACATTGCTTGAGCCCTATGATCCAAAACAATCTACTCTTACCGAACGAGAACGGATTTGGTATGACTGGATCTATCACCACAAAACGGACAATCACCAAGAAAAAGCTCCTTCACAGTTTCGTTTTGTGTTTTTCTCTCTCGCTGAAAAAGGAATTGAACCCAATACGTTTCATGAAGCAATACAGGGGTTGTTCCCTCACACGATGCCGATCCTATGGGAGAATGATCATCAGGGATTTATTATTGAAGAACAATCTAACCTTTATGAAGAAAGCATTTCATATGAACATGTGATCGATGTGCTAATGAGTGATTTTTACATGAAACTATATATGTACATTACGCCATATTATCACGCTCTTCATGATATTCCAGAGGCTTACAAATGGGGAAAGCAATGTTTTGAAACAAAGCTAACATATTTCCCTAAACCTGTAACAACGTATCAAGACATTATTCCATACGTATATATCCATTCATTAGACTCAAACACCAAACAACACATTGTTTCTACTATATTAGGGGATACGATTCATGATCGTGAACTCTTAAAGACGGTAAGAGTCTTTTTAGAATGTAATTCCAACGCAACTTTAGCTGCCAAGGAATTATTTATGCACCGTAATAGTTTACAGTACCGTGTTGAAAAGTATATTGAAAAAACTAATATCAATATCAAACAGTTTCAAGGGGCACTCTTGACCTATTTAGCTCTAATGCATGTTCATGTTGAAGAGGATAAGTAGGTAATGTGCACAAAGATGTACTCCATCTTTGTGCACTTCTGCCATTTACCATGTAAGCGATTTCTCATAAACTAAAGTTACAATATTAAAAACGCTTACATACAGGAGGATTTCATAATGGCAGAGCTACAACTTCAAAATATTAACAAAGTTTATGATAATAAGGTTACAGCAGTAGAAGACTTTAATTTAGATATTGATGATAAAGAATTTATTGTATTCGTTGGCCCATCTGGTTGCGGTAAATCAACAACACTACGTATGATTGCTGGTCTTGAAGAAATTACTGGTGGAGATTTCTATATTGGTGATAAGCGTATGAATGACGTTGCTCCAAAAGATCGTGACATTGCAATGGTATTCCAGAACTACGCACTATACCCACACATGAACGTTTATGACAATATGGCTTTCGGTCTTAAACTTCGTAAATTTAAAAAAGATGAAATCGACCGTCGCGTTCAAGATGCAGCGAAAATCTTAGGGTTAGAGGGTTACCTCGACCGTAAACCGAAAGCACTATCTGGTGGTCAGCGTCAACGTGTTGCACTAGGACGCGCGATCGTACGTGATGCAAAAGTATTCCTTATGGACGAACCACTTTCCAACCTGGATGCAAAACTACGTGTACAAATGCGCGCTGAAATTCAAAAGCTTCACCAACGTCTACAAACCACAACTATCTATGTTACACACGACCAAACAGAGGCAATGACAATGGCAACACGCCTTGTTGTTATGAAAGACGGTATTATCCAACAAGTTGGTCGACCAAAAGACGTTTATGATGAGCCAGAAAATGTTTTCGTAGGTGGCTTTATCGGCTCCCCTGCTATGAACTTTTTACACGGAACATTAAGCGATCAGTATTTTGAAATGGAAAATTACAAAATCAAAGTTCCTGAAGGTAAAATGAAAACGCTACGTGAACAAAATTATGTTGGAAAAGACATTATTTTAGGAATTCGTCCTGAAGACATTCATGATGAGCCTGTATTTATCGAATCTAGCCAGGATACGAAAATAACAGCTACTATCGATGTAGCTGAGCTAATGGGTTCTGAATCTTATCTATACTCTTCTGTTAGTGGTCAGGAATTTATCGCACGTGTTGATTCTCGCTCAGATATTCAAGGCGGACAAAAAGTGGACCTTGCTCTCGATATGAACAAAGCTCATTTCTTTGACAAGGAATCTGAGTTAAGAATCCGATAAATATGCTTCCCCTCAAATTAATATAGAACATTAAAACCTCCTACCATCATGGTAGGAGGCATTTTTTGTACATTATTGCTATTTGCTTAACTAGATTGCTCTGATACCTTAACGTGCGTTTCTGTACCACACTTCGGACATCTCAATAAATGCACACACACATGATCTTCTGTAGACTCGGGGTCTCCGTCTACTAACTTTAATCCTTCATCATCTAAATATGGACTATACTCATCCAAATAGTCCACGAGCTTGCCCTCATCGGTTAAGTGTTCCTCGCAGTCTGAGCAATTCTTTATTACTTTTTGCAGTCCATTACAAGCTGGACAAACATACATCAGAATCCCTCCAAGGTCTGTCATCATTCTATTACCCTTTAGAATGCGTGATTATGTAAAAAATATAGAATAAACATGAAAAAAACTCCATTAAGAAAAGAGGAATGGTCGCCCATTCCTCCTTATGCCAAGATATTTAGTTGTTACTGTTGACCACCGAATTGTTGTTCAGCTGCCTGAACAAGACGCTTCGTAATCTCACCACCAACACTTCCGTTTTGACGAGAAGTAGAGTCTGGACCAAGTTGAACACCGAATTCTTGAGCGATTTCCATCTTCATTTGGTCTAGAGCTTGTTGTACACCAGGTACTACTAACTGATTTGAGTTGTTTTGAGCCATGTTGTCTCACCTCCTGTAAGCATAGTTTGACCAATATTCAAAAACCTATCATGAATTTTCGTTGGTAAATATTATATATTTCAAGCTTCTTTATTCGCCGAAACTTTCTATAACAACTATGCTTACGTAATATTTTTCATAAAACTTCTATATGTAATATCACTTATTTCATTATAGTTTTTCTTCTATTACACATACAAAACACTCTCAAATCAGAAGAAATAAGTTCATTTAAAGCTGAATTGTCGTTGGTCAAAATTACCTATCATACATTTACGATTTCCTCACACAATATGAGTACACAACAGAGAAACACACTTTACAACGCGGGCTCGACTGGTACACATCAGGGGAAGCCCACCAAAAAAACATATGGTAAAGAGGTGAAATCTAATGGCTCAAAATAACTCTAACCAGCTTGTAGTACCTGGTGTACAACAAGCACTTGACCAAATGAAAACTGAGATTGCTCAAGAGTTTGGCGTACAACTTGGTCCAGATTCTACATCTCGTCAAAACGGTTCTGTAGGTGGCGAAATTACAAAACGTCTTGTACAAGCTGCTGAACAGCAATTCGGTGGAAAACAATAATTAAATATCATGGCTAAAAAGCCCTCAAGCATATGCTTGAGGGCTTCATATTTGTTCTATATAGCTTTTGAATTTGTGGATTAGGCTAATTATTTAGCGTTTGGCTTTGTCATCGCTTTAGGATCAATATATTCTTCAAACTGCTCTTCCGTTAAAATACCTGTTTCAATGGCAGATTCCTTAAGTGTTAAATCTTTTTCAAATGCATTCTTCGCAATCTTAGCAGCATTTTCATATCCAATGTGAGGATTTAGAGCCGTTACTAACATAAGAGAATCCTTCAAGTATTGATTAATTTTATCATGATTTGGCTCAAGACCTTTCACACAACGGTCATTGAATGAGTCCATGCTGTCAGAAAGTAGCTGACAAGATTGTAAGAAGTTATAAGCAATAACTGGCTTATACACGTTTAATTCAAAGTTACCCTGACTTGCTGCGAAGCCAATTGTCGCATCGTTCCCCATTACCTGAGTAGATACCATTGTAATTGCCTCAGCCTGAGTTGGGTTTACCTTACCTGGCATAATAGAGCTTCCTGGTTCATTTGCAGGAATTGTAATCTCGCCAATTCCACAACGTGGACCACTAGCTAACCAGCGAACATCATTGGCAATCTTCATTAAGTCGCCAGCAAGTGCTTTGAGTGCACCGTGTGTATGAACAAGCTCATCATGACTTGTTAGTGCATGGAATTTATTTGGAGCTGAAATAAATGCATTCTCTGTTTCATCACAAATCGCTTCAACAACCTGCTCAGAGAAATCTTGGTGAGCATTCAAGCCTGTCCCAACAGCTGTACCACCGATTGCTAATTCACGAACGTAGCTTAAACTGTCTTTTAACATATCGTTTGTTTTTTCAAGCATACGGTGCCAGCCACTAATTTCTTGCCCTAATGTAAGAGGGGTAGCATCTTGAAGGTGTGTACGACCGATTTTTACAATTTCATTATAAGCATCCATTTTTTCTTTCAATGTACTCTTCAAACGATCAAGTGATGGAAGTACTTCTTTCTCCACTTTTAAAACAGATGCAATGTGCATAGCTGTTGGATATGTATCGTTAGAGCTTTGTGATTTGTTTACATCATCATTTGGATGAAGGCGGGTTTCAGAACCTTGCTCTTTCAACCACTCACTTCCTACGTAAGCAATCACTTCGTTTACGTTCATGTTAGACTGCGTACCGCTACCTGTTTGCCATACAACAAGTGGGAAGTGCTCATCTAGCTCGCCATTACGGATGCGATCAGCTGCATGAGCAATAGCATCTGCTTTTTCCTTTTCTAATAAGCCTAATTCGTTATTGGCTTTTGCTGCACATTTTTTTAAAACGGCAAAGCCTTGAATCACTTCTCTTGGCATTTTTTCATTTCCGATTGGGAAGTTTTGAACACTACGCTGCGTTTGCGCACCCCAGTACTTATCTGCTGGTACTTTAATTTCGCCTAATGTGTCTTTTTCAATACGATAATCCATAGTAATGCCTCCTAGTTTATACATTATGATCATGATTCATAGCGGCAGAAAAGATCCGTAACCCCTTCTACTCCAACTATGTAATCGCTTATAATAATTATATGATAACATTATTGCCAAGGGGGATGCTTGAAGAATGCCTAATATTTGGACACATATTTTATTTTGTGAAGAACTCATCGATTCATTGGAAACACCCCAGGAGTTTTCAGGTGTGAAAAAGTACTTAAATCTTGGTGCTCAAGGTCCAGATCCTTTTTTCTATCATAACTTCTGGCCATGGAAATCAAAGCACTCCGTAAATGAAGTCGGACAAGTTTTACACCATAACCATTGCGGTCCTTTTCTGCTTGATCTAATTGAGTCAGCTCGACAGAAATCGGTCCACACAAGAGCCTACGTTACAGGATTTGTAACTCACCATGTATTAGACAGAAATACACACCCTTACATCCACTACCTCGCTGGCTATGAAAAAAACAATCATCAGGTACTTGAAGTAAACATTGATACCGTTATGATGGAGCGTTTTCGAAACATAAAAACATGGAAAAACCCTGTGAACCAACAAATTGACATAGGAAAAAACTTGGATAAAGATACGGTGCATGTGTTAGATGAAAACATCCAAAAGTATTTTCCACAAACACACCAATCTGTCCCAAGCACATATATACAAGAAGCATACCGTGATATGAAGCTTGCCTTAAGAATCCTTTTTGACCCTTATGGTTGGAAAAATAAGTTACTTGGATCACTAGTTTCTCCATTTTCCCATCAACCACTCCATGACCAAAAAGACTATCTCAATGATCAGCATGGTGAATGGCGTCACTCAGCCACAAATGAAGCCTCCACCAAAAGCTTCCTCGACTTATACGAAGAAGCAAAAGATGAAGGCTATCAAATTTTGCAGGCGGTATTCACTTATTGGGAAAAGCCAACGTCTCAATCAAAACATGAGTTAGAATATCTGCTACAAAACATTTCATATGATACTGGTAAGCCGCTTGAACAATGTGCCGTCAATCAATACGCAGAGCCAATCGTATAACGTTTATTGAGTAAAGACATGGGGTGCATCTTGATCGATGGACCCTTGTTTTGCTTCTCTCTCCCCTTTTTCTACATCCACTTTTAGCAATATGATAATACCAAGGATAAAGAAAATAAGAAGTGAAAAAATACCGAACTTACTTGAACCTGTCAGTCCACCTACAATTCCAAAAACAGCCGGACCTAGAATAGCCGAAAATTTTGATGAAATGCCGTAAAAACCATAAAATTCAGCATGACGATTTTCAGGAACCATGCGTCCGAATATTGAACGGCTAAGTGCTTGCGCTCCACCTTGCACAAAGCCAACACAAATGGCTAATGCGTAAAAATGAAGGGCCGTTTGCATGAAGTAGCCCAAAATGACAATCCCTACATAAATACATAACGCTATTAGTAAGGCACGCTTCGCTGAGATTTTCTTAGCAAGCCAGCCAAACAGAAAAGCAAATGGAATGCCTACAAATTGTGTTATGAGCAGAGCTGCGATTAAATCATTTTGTCCAATTCCAACTTCTGTACCATAAGCAGTCGCCATTTTAATAATCGTGGAAATTCCATCATTAAATAACCAAAATGCAAGTAAGAAAAGGAGCAACTGCTTATAATGACTTAGTGATTTCAGCGTTGTACCTACTCTAGAAAACCCAATTCGAGCATAAGAAGTGCTTCGCGTTTGCTTCTCTTTCTTGGCTTCTTTAATATTTTTAAACAGAGGGATCGAGAATAAGAACCACCAGATACCCACAGATGCTAGCGATACTTTGGTTGCGAATGTAGTGGAGGGGAAGCCAAACCATGAAAATTTCATGATCATGAGAAGGTTAATCGCTAATAAAACGCCTCCTCCAATATAACCAAATGCAAACCCTGTGGTGGAAACACGATCAATATTATCATCTTTCGCAACCTCAGGTAGAAAAGCATCATAAAAGACGTTGGCACTTGAAAAACCGATTGTTCCAATGATTAGAAGGATCGATGCAAATATATATTGTCCTTCCCCAACAAAAGCTAGTAATACACTTGCAATCATCCCCATATAAGCAAAAAATCGTAAAAACTGTTTTTTCGATGCTGAATAATCACTAATAGCTCCAAGTATGGGCGCTAATATCGCAACAACAAGCGCTGCAATTGAATGTGAGTAACCTAAATAACTTGTAGCTGTGGAGTTTTCAAGATTGGCTCCAGCATAGTTCACATAAAAAATTGGCATAACAGCAGCCATAATAGTAGTAGCAAAAGCTGAATTCGCCCAATCATAAAAAGCCCAGCTTCTAATTAGTTTTTTGTTCTTCATCATTCTCCCCCGCTTTCTGTACGATCCATGTACTTTCAGAATAGCAGACATTTACATGTAATACACAATAATTTTCAGAATTTTTACAGTGATTTAAAGAATTAGGAGGTCATTCAAATTATGAAAATTGCTATTTTCGGTGCTACTGGACGAGTTGGTCAAAAGGTAGCCAAACATATACATGAAGAGGGAAATGAAGTAAAAGCCCTTGTTCGTGATAAAAATAAAGCTGAAGAATTCATTCCTTTTGCAGAAATCGTTATAGGAAGCTCTATTTACGAAACAGATGTGTTAGAGGCTCTTCATGGGTGTGACGGGGTTATCTCAGCTTTAAGTACAGATAAAAACACAGTCCTTTCAGAGAGCATGCCTTTAATTGTAAATAGTATGCAAAAGCTTGGGATTGAACGCATCGTCTCTATAGGAACCGCTGGCATTTTAGACAGTCGTTATGAAGAAGGAAAATATCGTTTCCAATCATCAGAATCGAAACGAAAGACCACATTTGCAGCTGAAGAACACTTTAAAGCTTATCAAACCTTAGCGGAAAGCTCTTTGAAGTGGACCGTTGTCTGCCCTACCTACCTTCCTGAAGGGAAAGAACTAGGTGGTATTCGTTGGGAAAAGAATCTTTTACCAGTAGATGGGAGGAAGATTTCGACTGGTGATACAGCTCGCTTTGCATGGGATTGTTTTAAGGAGGACCATTTCATTGGCACACGAGTTGGAATTTGCTATTAAAGAGTGATGCGATTAGTTGGTGCAATAAAAATAATCCAACAGATCTAATCTGTTGGATTTTCATTACCTGGCATGTGACCATAAAACTCTTCTAATGTCTCACTTGCTTCATGAATTTCTTTTGCGTCTTCTTTCCCTACAAAACGGAGATGCCAAGGTTCATAGCTATAGCCTGTAATAGATTCTTTTCCTTCTGGATAGCGAATGACAAAACCATATTTGTATGCATTTTCCGCTAACCAGTCTCCTTCAGGCGTTTTGCCGAATTCTTGAACAAGCTTGAAGGAAAGCTCAGCTACAGTGACGTCCATTGCTAAACCCGTTTGGTGTTCACTGTGTCCAGGCTGTGCAGAGAATTTATTAGCCTCTTCTCTTCCATAAGTATCAACGTTACTTTGATAGATTGACTTTTGTCGCGCGTAAGAACGGTACCCTGATGCAGCTACAAGATCTAACCCTTGCTCGCTCGCTGCCTGAAATAGATTTTCTAGCGCAGTTGCTGCTTCTTGACGCATTTGCTTTTTCTGCATGAATTGATCAAAGTAAAACGGAACATCTGGCACCACTAGGTTAGGTGGGGTATAGCCAGCGGGTAGCTGTCTTTGTTTATTAACGACAACCTGCAGACTCGTTGGTTCTGGAACAACATCATTTTCCTTCGAAGGATTCTTTTGATTTTCTTTCTTCTCTTCAGGCTCTGTTCCTTCCCCATTGTTCTGATCATTTTGATTCGGATCTTGTTTTTCTTCCTTTTCCGAATCAAATTGTCCTTCGTCAGGTTGGTCCTTTTGATGGAGTTCTGAATTTTTTTCTGGCGATTCGTTTCCGCTAAGTTCCTCTTGGCTTTGGTTTCCACATCCAGCTAGAACTAGAACAGATCCAATCGTCAGAACAAACATCTTTGTACGTATCATGTTGTAATCCTCTCTTTATATAACATTATCTTCAATATAACACGATTTTTTTACAATAAACAAAAGACTTTCTTACTTAAATTAAGAAAAGCGCAAGTGCCCGTTTAGCAACGAAGGGAGTGGACTGAGCCCGTAGTGAGATAAAGGAAACACAAATTGTGAAACAATTTGATGTTGACTTATTGAACGGAGGCGAGGGAACTCCCTTCGTTGCCGGGCGCTGAAGCTAGACAACTATAAGCTACAACTTTCTTTACCTTACTTAACTAAAATTAAAAAACCTTCTCATCAATAGATGAGAAGGCTATCTCTTAATCTTAATGCTGTTTTTCTAGTTCACCAACTGCTGCTTGTGTTTCATGAATGGAATCCATTAGGCTTTGTTGTTTATTTGTTTGTTCTTCTACGGTTACTTGTAACTGTTGCATCGTTGCTGTCGTTTGTTCAATTACCGATGCGAGATCATTTACAGATTGGTCAATACCTTCTGAAGACTCTTTGATCTCCTTAGCCTGCTCTCCAAATTTTTTCAAGTGCTCAATAAAGTGAGCAATCTCCTGTGTAATTTCACTAAAGGCTTTAGATGCCTCTTGAGAAATGGCTAAACTTTCTTCGAGCTTAACTTCATTTGACCCCATTTGTTTTTGCGTATCATGAGCATCTACTTCTATACCTTTAAGATTTTCATTGATTTGTTGTGCTGTATGATTCGAGATCTCTGCTAATTTACGTACCTCTTCCGCTACAACAGCGAACCCTTTTCCAGACTCACCTGCTCTTGCTGCTTCAATACTAGCATTTAAAGCTAGCAAATTGGTTTGCTCAGCAATGTCTTGGATTTGATTTGTAAACCCGGTTGATTCCCCAATCTTTTTAGACAAACTCTCCATATGATTACTCATTGTCTTAAAAGATTGTTTAAAACCTGTCATCGTATCCTCAAGATCATGAATGGATTCATGCCCTTCTTTAGCATCTCGATGCACTTTTTGTCCTGCTTTTGTTAGATTCTCAAAAGACTCGATCATATCTTCTAGCATGTTGTTTGCATGATCTGTCGCACCCGTAATGTCTGTAACGGATGCTGCCTGGGAATTGGCTGCATAAGAAATTTCTCTAAAGGAAGCGTTCATTTCATTCATCGTTCGAGTATGTTCAGAACTATTTTGATTAATCACTGTCATATGTTCATAGACTTTCTGTGCGGTTTGCTGAATTAAATTTGTTTGTTTTTGTTGCTTTTGCAGCAATTCATCACTCTTAGTCAAAGAGGATTGAACATCTAATAAGAGCCGTTTCGATAGTCGAACCTGTATAAATAAAACAACAAATACTAGAGCATAAAACACGAACGAAATGGCCATAGCTCTCGAGTCAAAGTTGAACATATCCCCTTTTTCAATCGCAAAATATGTAAGAAGTAAAGCTCCTAATATTCCACCTGTTGTTAAAACGGAAACCGATAACGAAACGGTTGCCACAGCTAAAACATAAAACGTGAAAAGCATGTTCGTTACATAAGTTGACGTCATGATGATCACAAAACCGATTGATGCTATGGAACCAATTGCAATATACGGAATAACTCGGTGAAATTTTTGCAAGTAGTGGAAAATGGCAATGATTAAAACACTCAACGTCCCTCCTCCACCTATAGCAATCATGTTTAACCAAGGCGCCGAAACGATATACTCAGCCCCTACACCTAACAAAATAGAAAAAATTAAAACTTTTAGTAGAACACCATTTTGTTTCACTTTTAGATCCTTCTCAATTTGATGACTATCCATCTTAAAGCCCCCCTGTTATGGTTCTATCGATCGACAATAAAGATATAAATCCGATACAGTTATCTATTATTTTACAATTATTCAGAAAAAAATAATAGGTTTGTTATACTATTTTTATGTTTAAAAGATTCTTAAGGTGGAATGTAACGTGTAGCGCTGATCAGCTAAAATTCAGAAATTGGAGTGAGTAAAACTTATGCAAAAAAGTTTTATATCGTTAGTCGTGATTATGTTACTTTCATTTACCTTTTTACCTAGTTCTTTACTAGCGGCTGAAGGAGATGGCGACACAGATGTTGATGCAGACTTAGAGACTGAGGGTTCTGTCGATAGTGATGATGGTAGTACAGAAACTGAGGCTAACGCCAGCACAGTAAATAAACTTGAACTAAGCTCTTCAAAATCGGATGTTATGGTTGGCGAGAACATGCAAATTAACGTTAAAGGCTGGGACGCTAACGGGAATATCATAGAAGACATGAGTGATATCCAATATAGCGTTAATAACGAATCAGTAGCGACAGTTAACAGCAACGGAGAACTTATACCTAAGGCAGCAGGAACAGTAACCGTTACCGTATCAGCTGGAGACGTTTCAGAGAACTTTACATTCAACGTTATGGCTAATAAAGAAGATGACAATGATAGTGAAGATACAGAATTAGACGGAGATGTTGATAGCTCTCTTAACCTAACTGCAGATGAAAGAAAACTTAATGTAGGTGAAGAACTACAACTTTCTTGGGACGGTTTAATGGAAAATGAAAACGTTTCATTTGAACTAAGTGATAACTCTAAAGCAAACATCACTGATGATGGTATGCTTACTGCAGAGAATTCAGGTAATCTTACGGTTTGGTTAAAAACAGATGAAGGCCGTAAAACAAAGCTAGACCTTATGATCCATTCAGATGCTGATTCCGAAATGGATATGGACGACCTAGATTCAGTAAAAATTGATGCTCCAAAAGCTAATGTTAATCTACTAGAAACTCTTCCATTAGATGTTGATGGTTTCGACGTTGATGGAAACAAATGGGAAGACATGAGCAACGTAACGTTCTCTGTAGATGATGAGTCTAAAGCAACAATTGATGCGAATGGACACTTACACCCAAAAGAAGAAGGTAAAGTTACCGTAACAGCTACTGCAAACGGGATGACAGATACGATGGATATCATGATTGATGGTAATGACATTGATGGTATCAACCTAGATGCACCTAAGTCTTCTATTGGTGTAAATGAAAAACTTAATCTTGAAGTGAATGGAATCGACTCTGAAGGTAATGCTCTTGCAAACCTTAAAAACGTAGAGTTCAAAGTAAGTGATAAATCAGTTGCAACAATTGATGGGAACGGTCAACTGGTTGCAAAAACAACAGGTACTGTAAAAGTGTGGGCGATGCTTGATGATAAGCAAGACAGCTTCACTGTTGATATTACAGGTAATACAAATACAAACCTTGATCAAGATGACGTAGAAGCTGACCTAGATGAAGTAACTGACATCTCTCTAGAGTCTTCAAAAGCAGATATGAACATTAATGAAAAGCTTAACCTTTGGGTAAAAGGCCTTGATGAAGATGGGAACAAAATCGGTACCATGGCTGACGTTTGGTTCGATGTAAGTAATGAAGACATTGCTGAAGTAACAGAAGATGGATACCTTCTTCCGAAAGCTGAAGGTACGGTCACAATTACTGCAAATGCAGAAGGTAAAACAGATACACTAGATGTTAACATCGATGGCTCTGAGTTAAGCGACATTTCATTTGATACTCCAGAAGCAGATGTTGATATGAATGGAAACATGAAACTTAAAGTTAACGGTAAGGACGAAAATGGTAATGATCTTGAAGATCTACAGAACATTGATTTCGAAGTAAGTGATGAATCAGTAGCAACAGTAGACTCTGAAGGTAACATTACACCGAAAAGTGAAGGTACTGTAACGGTAACAGCTTCTTCTGATAACTATGAAGATGAAATGACACTTACAGTTGCTAGTAACAATAACTCTTCTAATGATACTGAAATGACGAATACAGGTAGTAACAATGATTGGAACAACGAAGATTCTAACGAGAACTGGACATCAGCTTCAAGCGACATGTCTAGTGACTCGAATTCTGACTCTCTAACAACACCTGGCGTACCATCTACAGGTGACGGTTCTAGCCAGAGCTCAATGGCTTGGAGTTGGATTGCACTTGGCCTTATGGCTATTGCTGGAACTTCAGTATTTGCTTGGAGAAAGCAACAACAATAAGAATGACTTAATAGAACCCATGCCCTCAAAAAGGCATGGGTTCCTATACATAAGATTGTAAGAGGTGATTACATGTTCTCTCTACGTAACCTCACAAGAATAGCTGTTTTGTTCGTTATATTTTTCGCATTCATGTCAAGCACTACACTTCATAACAGTCCAGCATCAAAAACAAGTCAAGATGTCTCCTACTCTTTTAAAGGTTCTACTTCTACTACATTATCTTTATCAGCTGCTACAAATAAGAATAATAGCTCTAAAACCAAGGAAAAGAAAACGATAATATCCCCAGACACTATACCAGTATCAGCCACATTCCATAAAACCAATACCACCGTAAATATTAAGAGTGTAGGTCTTGATAAAAAAGGAAGAATGGGAACTGTAGAAGATCCTAAAACGCTCTCTTGGTATAATACAAAAGGACACAAGGTGCAAAATCTATTGTTATCTAGTCACCGAGATTGGAATGGAGAGTTAGGTATATTACATGGACTCGAATCTTGGGAAACCAATCAACAATTAACGCTCACCTTTCAAGATGGAAAACAAAAACCTTATCGATTAGCAGATGTAAAAGTCTATCATAAAGATAAAGTACCTAAAGATGTGATGCAGCTTCAACAAGGAAACCCACGCGTTACTGTAATCACCTGTACTGGGGACTTTCATCCTAATGATGGAGGCTATGATAAACGTGCTATAGCGATCTTTGAGCCAATGTACTGATGTGCTCAAAGATCTTTTTTTATTATAATGGAAATCGATAGCCTTATAGGAATATTTTTCTAATTATTGGCTATAAATAATGGTAGCATGTTTTTTTAGGAGGAGATACGTCGATGATCAAGAGTCGACATTATGTAATCGTCCTTTTACTTCTCATCTTAGGATTGTCACCAAGTCACCATCAGGTTTTGGCCAAACAAAGCGCCCCATTATCCTGGACGGAACAACTCTATGAATCATTGGAAAAGGAATCGACATCTTTGCAAGAGACTTGTAGTTCTATAGACTGGCTTACTGCACCAATGTCTATATTCGGTATTAATCCATGTGTTGCGTTAGGGCAGTATGACACATCTCCTATTACGATTACATTCGGTGGAGATGTTTTAATGGAATACTCTTTAGTTCACAGCATGAAGGAAAATGGTGCGGATCATCCTTTTGAATTTGTAAAACCGTATTTTCAAAAGAGTGATTACACTGTTATTAATCTAGAAACTCCTATCACCAATGCGACTAGCGCTTTTCCAAAAAAGTATAACTTTAAAGCCTCCCCTGTCCTTTTGGATGGGTTAAAAACCTCTGGAGTAGATATGGTGAGTCTAGCAAACAATCATACGTTAGATTACGGAGAAAAGGGACTTCTGGACACATTAGATGCTCTTGAGGATGCCTCTATGGAGAAGATTGGTGCTGGACGGAATTCAGAGGAAGCATACGCTGAACGGATCGTAAATATAAAAGGTAATAAAGTTGCCTTTCTAGCATTTTCTGAGGTTCTTCCTTCAGTGAGTTGGTATGCAGGAAAGAACAAACCTGGCATAGCAAGTGGATACCAGGTTGACCGTGCTGCAACTATCGTAGAAAAGGTAAAAGAAAAAGCCGATTATGTTCTTGTGTATTACCATTGGGGAGATGAAAAAGTAAATAAGCCAAATCAAGACCAAAAGAAAATTGCCAAATCATTGATTGATCATGGGGCTGATGCCATCATCGGTTCTCATCCACATGTTTTACAAGGATTTGAGACATATAAAGGCAAACCCATTGCTTATTCGTTAGGAAACTTTCTTTTCCCTGATTATGTTTCAGGACGCACGGCTGATACAGGAGTTTTGGAGCTAAAACTAGAAAATGATACAGTAACCATGTCATTTCATCCTCATACTCTCGTAAACAATCAAATTACGCCTTTATCTAAAGTTGGAAGATCAGAACAATATCGATATCTCGAATCCATTTCGAACGATGTGTTTTTTGATGAGAAGGGACAATTTCATACCGTGATTCCGACAAGTAAAAACGGTCAGTGATATGACTTGTCGGATAAATTTGTTAGGGATATAAGTAAGAAGCACTCAAATAAGTGCTTCTTTTTTTGTAATCATGATATTTTTGTTAATAGTTGTTTAACTATATGGCAGTAATGTGGAATAAGCTGGTGCGGGGTGGTTCCGTTACGTTTGTGCAGTTAGGCCGGCTGTGGAACGGGTTGCTTTCCTCGGAAGACCGATCGAGCTTCCGGAGGAGTATTGCCGTTTCACGGACCCCCTTACTCTGATAAAACAACGGACTCCTCTTATTTTATCAGAGTAAGGGGCTGAAAATTAAATAACTCCTGATAAAAAAGAAAAGCCTAGGGAGTTCCCTAGACTTTGTTGTGTTATTTGTTTTTGGTTAGCATAATGATGTCACTTTGTACTTTTCAAGAGCTTCAATTAGAATCTGCATTTCTTATTCAAACGTATAAGGCTTATACATTTGGCTTACCTTTTCAAATTGCTCATAATCTCCAAAATCGATCGCTTCATTAACTTGTTTTTCAAGGTTCGATTTGTTCCAGTTGTAGCAGAGTTCATCTAAAACTAATGTAGAGGCTAGTTTAATTTCATATGGTAATTCTCGTTTAGCATGAATCACGCTTTCATCTGACGGAAACCAATTTAATCGAAACGAAACTTTTGCTTTCTTCATGGAACATCCCCCTTGTGCAATTTTTTAATTTGGAAGATTAACCCTTATAAAGGATTAAAGTATAAGAAAATACAATCGGTTCTCCATCCATAGCGAAAACCTTGTTTTTCTAATAGTATATTACAGCCACCCTCAATTTGAAACAATTTTCTGAAAAATGTTTGTTAGTAAAGTATACCCTATAAGAAACTTATATAAAACGTACGATGCACATCTATCCAATTATTTTTGAAATAATCAGATAAATATGGGATACTTAGTTTAGAGGGTATATAAAAAGGTCGCAAAACATTTGTTTCGCGACCACAGGGAGAGAGAATCTATATGAACTCCGCATTAGGGTGCGGAGGTTTTTTTTGGGATATTAGTTATTAGGATTCCCATTACCTTTCCCATTCCCTCTATGATGACCTTTATCGTCATCTTTATTTACTTCTTTTTTCCACTCTTTTTTGTCCTCTAAACGCTTATTTTTTCGTTCTTCTTTTTTCTCTTTCATTTCTTCCTTATGTTCTTTTGCTGCTTTTTTATGCTCTTTTGCGTGAGAAGGAATTCCAGATTGATCTTCTGTTTCTTCTTCTAATTCTTCTTGATCATCTTCAGAGTTTTCTACTGTACTTTGTTCAGTGGACTCTTCGCTGTCAGTACTTTCCTGATCTTCTTTAGAAGTGTTTTCTTCTGTTTCTTCTTCGTTACCTTCTTCCATTTCTTTCAAGCGCTCTTTCAATGCTTCGATATCTCCGTACTTTGCTTCAAGCTTTGTTAATGCTTTTTCAATATTACGTTCTAACGCTTGCTTAGCACGTGGGTTTTTCACTTTTTCCATTGCAAGTTTAAGTGAAATTACATTTTGACCGATTTTTGCATCAAGTTCAGCTTTTTCTTCTTCATCAGACTTATCCTCATCTGATTCTTCTTTAGATTCTTCGTCTTCTTCTGACTCTTCATCAGTGTTCTCGTCTTGGTCAGATTCTTCATCGGAATCTTCAGTATCCTCTGATTCATCTTCGTCTGAATCTTCTTGGTTTGTATCTTCGTTGTTTTCATCAGTTTCGTTATTTTCTTCAGTGTCTTCTTCCTGTGATAACTCTTCAGCTTTTTCCATTGCCTTTGTTGCTTGTTCAAGTAATTCAGCAGCTTCTTCGTCTTTACCATCTTCTAAAAGCTGTTTTGCTTCATCGATACGTTTTTTACCATAGTCAGCATAAAGCTTAGCTTTTTCCATATCATCTTGTTCAAGTGCTAATTTGAAGTTCTGTGTTAGCGTATCCAAAAAGCTAAATAGTTTTCCATACTCAAATGTTACCTCTTCACCATTAAGTGTCCAATCGTCTTTCATTTGGACAGTAGTTGTACCTTCAGTTGAAGTTTTGTCCTTAGTGGACTCGTCTTCTTGTGCGAAGACAGACGTTGGTGCAGCAGAAAGAGAAAATGTTAATGCTGCAGCAGATAATACGTTAATAACTTTCTTGTTCATAATAATTGCACCCCTTTGTGAATTTTCACTAAAACATACGTGAATATTCAAAAATTTTAGGGGGGGCATTAGAATTTTTAAGAACATTTACCTAGTTTATCCATGTTACGGTTAGGAAGTAGAGGGATTTACATGGTTTTTTCTTCCCATCGATAATATATACAATATCGACCTTGAGTCCAACATACTATTTCTTATAACTGGAGAACGTTATCCAGTTAAAAATCCCCTAAAAGAGAAAATCTTTTAGGGGATTTCTTACGTTTTATTGATTAATTCGCTGTGCGATATCTACTGTACGTTTCGCCTGATGCTTAACTGCATCTTCTACATCTTCCTGCATGTTTCCATCTTGGTCTACCGTGACACTTGTACCGTATGGGTTTCCGCCCGCTCCGAAAATAGAAGGGTCAGAATAACCAGGTTGAGCAACAATTGCACCCCAGTGGAACATTGTTGTGTATAGATTCAAGATTGTTGCTTCCTGTCCACCGTGAGGGTTTTGTGCTGAAGACATTGCACTCACAGCTTTATTAACAAGTTTTCCATTAAACCATAGTCCACCAGTTGCATCTAGGAAAGATTTAACCTGTGCTGGTACGTTACCAAATCGTGTAGGTACGGAAAAGATAAAACCATCAGCCCATTCTAGATCGTCGTTCGTTGCAATTGGGACATCCTTTGTTTCTTCTAAGTGTTTTGCCCATGCTGGGTTTTCATTAATAGCTTCCTGGGGTGCTGTTTCCGCTACGCGAAGTAATTTAACTTCTGCTCCTGCAGCTTCTGCTCCTTCTTTGGCCCATTGAGCTAACTTATAGTTTGTTCCTGTTGAACTGTAATAAATAACAGCTAATTTTGTCATGATCTTATCGCTCCTTTTCCTATTTATTGATATCGTCTCCAACCTGAAAAATAATCATACTTTTGAAGACTACTTAGATTATATACCCAACTCACGTTTAGTTCAAAACAAAGACTTTTGATTTCGAGATATTTTTCATAATTCCTATAAAAAGCTTACATTGCTTACAAGTGATTTATTCAATAAAATGGCAGTTATCTTGAATAAGCTGGTGCGGGGAGGTTCCGTTATGTTTATGCAGTTCGGCGGGCTGTGGAACGGGTTGCTTTCCCCGGAAGACCGATCGAGCTTCCTCGTCACTACGTTCCTGCGGGATCTCGCTCGCCCTTTCTACCGGAGGAGTCAACCCGTTCCACAGCCCACCTTGGCCAAATGGTGAATAACGGAACCGCAGCGATGTTGAGAGGTCGATGCTTACGGACATCTGTTCCTTTATTTTGAACTTTTAAGGCATTACGAGAGTCGTTACGGACATATGATACCTTATTTGTGACAAATTGGTCTTTTTCAAGGTGATTTGAAGCAAATAACGGAATGAATGTCCGTAAGCTCTTCAATGAAGTTAGATTAAGATAAAATAACGGAACAGATGTCCGTAAGGTTAAGAAATCACACAACCAGAGTCCGTTAATCTCCATAAACGCAAAGGGGTGAGGGAAACGGCAAACTCCCGCGGTAGAAAGGGCGGCCGAGACCCCGCAGGAACGAAGTGACGAGGAGGCTGAAAGTAAATAATGAAGATCGACTAAGACCGCCACATCGTGTGGCAACGTCGACCTACCCCACGTCGTGTGGGGCAGCAGGAGTATTGCCGTTTCACTGAACCCCTCCCCCTCATAAAAGCAACGGACCTTCACCGCACAATATCTCGAAATCAAGTCTTCCATATAAGGGGGCTTTAATGGCATAAATAAAAAAGCTCCTATCTAAGTAAGGAGCTTTCCGTTGTCTACTTTAAATAAACGATCCGCCAACTTTTCTCCCTCTTCACGGTTATGGGTGACTAGTAGCATCGGGATTTTCCATTCATTTTTTAAACGAAGAAGTTCTTGATGCCCTTCTGCACGAGTATCCTCATCCAATGCCGAAAAAGGTTCATCTAATAACAGGACATCTGGCTTCATAGCGAGCGCACGAATGAGGGCGACTCGTTGTTTTTCTCCTCCTGATAGTTGATGAGGATATTTAGATTGCAAATGGGACATTCCAAGTGCATTGACTAGGCCATCTACATGTTTCTTCGCAGCAGGTCGAGCTTTGCGAGCTATTCCATAATATATATTGTCTGAAACCGTCATATGAGGAAACAAAGCATAATCCTGAAATACATAACCCACTTTACGATTTTGAGGAGGTACATTAATCTCTTTTGAACTAAAAACAGATCGATCGTGGATGGTAATTTGCCCATCGTCTGGAGTGTGCAATCCTGCTATAGCATGTAAAATGGTTGATTTACCTGCTCCTGATCGTCCAAAAAGAACGCCAATCTCCTCATTAAGTTCAAAAGATATATCCAATGTATAATGGTGTAGTTTACTTTGAATATCAACCTTTAACATTATGCTTCTTCATCCTTTACGCCAGTAATCCATATCGATTGTCTTTTATTCCAACGATTTAACCAGTAAACCGTTCCAAATCCTATCACAACCATAATTAGAACTAACCATAGGGCAGCTTGTGAATTCCCTGCTTCAACAGCAAAATAAATCGCAATGGGTAAAGTATCTGTTTTGCCGGGGATGTACCCTGCAAACATTAGCGTAGCTCCAAATTCACCTAAAGCACGTGAGAATGACAAAACAAGTCCTGCTAAAAGTCCTGGCCATGCCAATGGAAGTGAAATCGTCCAGAACACCTTCATTTTACTAGCGCCCATCGTATAGGCCGCGTTTTCTAAATTGGGGTTATAATTCTTAAACGCTGCAGCAGCACTTTGGTACATCAAAGGAAAAGATACTATAACTGAAGCAATAACAGCTGCATACCAAGTAAACACAAGTTGCATGTCAAATAAAGCTTGCAACCATTTCCCTAAAACGCCATTTTTTCCGAACATATAAAGCAACCCAAATCCTACAACGGTTGGCGGAAGAACCATAGGTAATAAAATAGCTGATTCTAATAGGTTTTTGCCCCTAAAATGGCGTCTTGATAGCCATCTTGCTAACAAAGTACCTACGACGAAAACGATCAAAGAAGATATGCTTGCAATTTTTAAAGATAACCACAACGGATCTAAATTCATGCTTTCACCTACTCAATTGGGACAAATCCATATGATTGAAAAACTTTTTTTGCTTCTGAACCTTTAAGATACTTTATAAAACCTTTTATTGATGAATCTTTTTTTGATTCATTGATAATTCCCATTGGATATGTAATTGTCTCATGATATTCCTCTGGGATCACCTGACTTTTTTGGACATTTGTTAATGCCTGAACATCACTTTGATAGACAAATCCTGCTTTTACATTTTGAGATTGTATGTATGACGCTACCTGACGTACATTTTTCCCGTAGACAGCTTTATCTTTAACAGTTTCCCAAACCTTTGCATGTTCCAAAGCTTGCTTCGCATATGCACCAGCAGGTACACTCTCAGGATCGCCCATCGCAAATTGATCTATTGATTCATTGGTTAATTGACTAATCTTTATTTCTTTTCCTTGATGAGTTGCTAAGATCAATCGATTTTTCAGCAAGGGAAAAACATCTTCTTGTTGAATGAGACCTTCTTGAACGACTTTATCCATCCAATATTCACTTGCTGATATATAGATATCAGAAGGCGCTCCTTGAATCAGTTGGTGAGCTAGTGTTCCAGAAGAAGCATATTGAATTGTAATCTCTTGATCTGGGTGTTTCTTTTCATATTGTTTCTTAATTTCCTTCATAACCGTAGTTAGACTAGAAGCAGCCGAAATTCTTAGCGAAGCTTGTTGCGAAGAAGGATCTCGTTGATTACATGAAGTTAGAAGGATAACGAATAGTATAAAAAGAATAAAACGCTTCATGCTGACTCTAACTCCCCTCTCATTCATCTATCTACTCTAGAATACCTTCTATTTCACCAACACGAAAGCATTTACTACCACTTACAAATCAAAAAAATAAGGCAACCCGATATGGGTTGCCTGGATATATTTATTAAATAACTAGTTCATAATACTGAGGAAAAGTCCAATATGAGTCTCTCCAACCACGTTGTACTGCTAATTCTTCGAAAGATTTCGCATGACTATTAAAAAAGTTTATGATAGCTTCTTCTATGTTCTCATCTTTCGGATTATACTGTAATAAGACCGGTTTCGAAAACTTCATACCGCGGACTGACCCTTCAATAATAATTGTTTCTTTAATCAATTGATTCACCCCTTTTTTTAGAAATTCTCTAAACCTTTTTGGTCTGTTTTCACTCTCTCCCAGGAAAATCTTTATTATGATTTCTTAGTATGTGTCTACCCCTTTTGACAAAAATTAATCTTAAATTACACATTTTGATGATAAATATAAGTCTTTTGACATATTGATTTTGGAATTGCTGTTAGTTGGCATAGGGCAACTTCATTTAATATAGACAATACATCTGCCTTCAGCTAGTTTTTTTTCTCTAGACTCAGTCAATACCCCTTTGGTAACCTTAAGAGTGCTAATGAGAGGTATCGGAGGATCCTGATATGAACGAATATGAAAACTTAAAAAAGGGAGAGCAAGGAGCTTGGATAAGTATATGTGCTTATCTTGTTCTATCTACGGTTAAGCTGATCGTTGCACACTTCGGAGAGTCTCAAGCACTCCGAGCAGACGGTTTAAATAATGTGACAGATGTCGTTGCATCCTTAGCTGTGTTGATAGGTTTAAGAATTTCCCGTAAGCCACCTGATAAAGACCATCATTATGGGCATTTCCGTGCTGAAACCATCGGATCTCTCGTTGCTGCGTTTATCATGATGACGGTTGGATTCGAAGTCCTATTTCAGACAGGGAAACAACTTCTTGATGGCTATGAGAACGAACCAAGCATGTTAACTGCTTGGACCGCCCTAGTCGCCGCTTTCGTAATGCTAGGTGTTTATATATATAATTTACGATTATCTAAACGCATTAACAGCCAATCTCTTTATGCAGCTGCCCAAGATAACCGATCTGATGCGCTTGTATCGATAGGTGCTTTTATTGGTATTGTAGGAGCCCAGTTTGGAGCGTTTTGGTTAGACCCTGTTGCTGGTCTTATAGTGGGGATAATCATATGTAAAACCGCTTATGATATCTTTCGAGATGCATCGCATGCTTTAACAGATGGTGTAAATGAACAACTTCTTGATGATATTAAGAATAGTATTGCAGAGGATCCTGACGTAAAAATTGTAGATGATGTCAAAGCTCGCTTTCATGGTAACCAAATTCTTGTGGATGCGACCATTCACGTGAATCCAAATCTTAGTGTTCAAGAAAGTCATGACATTACGGACAGAATTGAAGAACATTTGAAGGAAGAACACAATATCACACACACGCATATTCATATCGAACCGTATCGGTAGAAAAAAAGCGCTCAAAAACATCTTTAAGATGCTTTGAGCGCCTTTTTTTTACATGGAGGATTGTTTCTTGTCACCTAATAGACTAGATAAGGCCTCGATATCTGGCCATCCATATGCTATTTCTTTATACGTCCCTTTTCCTATCGTGATTTCTTCTGCTTGAATTGGTGAAGCACCATATCTCTCATAGAATTTTTTGTTAATGTTTTGTGTGAGCACCCACACGAGGAGAGATTCATATCCAGATTGTCGTATATGTTGAACAAAATGGGTAAGTAAACCTGTCCCAACTCCCTTGCGGTGATATTCATCTAACAGGTAGACCGCATAAATCTCTGCATCATAACCATATTCCTTTGTGCGCTCTTTCCCTCCTGAAATAAAGCCAATAATCTTCTCACTCTCGTCAGTAGCCACCAGGACAACTTGACCATTCACGGCTTTTTTCAATACGGTTTCCCACAGAGCAATACGATTTTCAACACTAATTCCATCAATATCTTGTTTGTCTATGAGATCTTTATATGTAGATTTCCAGCTTTCAACATGAATATTTGCAATCGCTTCTGCATCTTCTAGTTGCGCTTTTCTAATATGGTACATTTTTACACCTCCAACAATCTCTAAAACCTTACCCTTATATTATTTTATTTCAAACCTTTTTTCATAAGAACACGCCATCCAAAAGAAATGAAATCCTCTTGGTGGCGTGGATGTTTTATTGACAAGAAAAGGATGCTATACGATCTGTATCAAGACCGTAGTAAACCCATCTGTATTGGCGTCGTCTCCAACGATACCCTGCTACAGATGTTCTTCCGATATAGGTCGGATAGAACCAAAATCTTCTTCCATTATTTAAACGTACCCATGTATAACGATATAGGCAACTATACATTGATCCAGGATCTACTGCATATAAACTAGGTCCACCACCATATTGTTGGCCACCTGGTGGTGATTGTGGAGGAGGTGGAAGTTGACCGCCACCGCCAAATCCGCCTTGCCCTGGAGGTGGTCCTGGTGGTCCCCCTTGACCAGGAGGGAAGCCTCCTGGAGGTCCACCTTGCCCTGGTGGAAATCCTGGCTGTCCGCCACCGCCACCTGGGAACAAGAGTTGGCCAAGCCAATCAAGCCCTTGATTTTGACGATAATCCATGAATGTGTGACTCCTTCCATAATGAATTCCCTACAATATATGCGAAAACCCATATAGTGTGACAAGAACCCATTACAGTGTCATGAGATATACCGTTCCAATTGCTCCGATTAACACAACCATTACATTCATACGTAAAATAGCCAAAATCGCTGCAATCCCCCCAGCAATTGCACCAACATGTGGTTGGCCTTCCACAACTGTGGTGATCCCTGGGAAGATAAGTGCTCCCAAAGCTGCGTAAGGAATTGCATTCAAACCTCTGCTTACCCATCGAGGGTAGGTCCATTTATCAACTACCAGAGCAGGTAAAAACCTTGGTACCATCGTAGCAATGGCCATTCCAATTATTACGAAAATCATTCTTCTTCCTCCTCCTCTGGTAGTAAAAAGATTCCTGAAATACCGCCTAGAACTGTTGCAATTACAATGCTCCAACCTTCTTTAATTCCAAGATGATTAGCGCAGATATAATTAACCAACATACTAATAAAAGCAATCAATCCGACTTTCCATTCACTACGTATGGATGGAAGCAAGAGAGCGATAAACATGGCATATAACGCAACACCCATACTTTGACTTAAGGCTTTTGGCATAATATTGCCGATTAACCCGCCTGTTAATGAACCTAATACCCAAGCGGAATATGCTACGAGAATCATAGCCGCATAGAACCACATACCATTGGTTTCTTTTGCTTTCTTCTTATTTAAAGATGCAACGGAAAACGTTTCATCTGTTAATCCAAGTGAAATCGGAATCTTCCATTTGAGGGATATATGTCTGAGGTGATTCATAAAAGAAAAACTCATTACAAAATGCCTGAAGTTCACGACAAACGTCGCAATCACAATCTCAATGAGACCTGCACTGCTCAGCACCATACCTGCAGCCATAAACTGACTTGCACCAGCGAAGACAAACATGCTCATCATGGTGATTTCTGATAGGGATAACCCCGCTTCTTTAGCTAGAACTCCATATGCGATCGCAATAGGAAAATAACCAAATACAATGGGTAACCCTGCCAGAGCTCCTTGTTTTATAGACTGGGTAATGAAATTAGTAGTATGTTGTTCAGCAAGATTTGTATTCAAAAGCATGACGCCCTTTACGTGTAATTTTATTAATTATATATCATAGAATTTGATGTTGAGAAGAGGGATTTGGTTCAGAATTTCCATAATCACTAAGAGATGAGTATAAAAAACTACCGACCCCAAAAGGATCGGTAGTTTTTATGAATCTAGTTCTTAGGGATTTTAATTTCTTGTCCAATTTGAAGCATGTGTGGATTCTCTAGCTTGTTGTACGTCGCTAGATCTTTCCAATGAACATCGTATTGTGCTGCAATTTTACCAAGCGTATCGCCTTGTTTAACAAGGTGTACTTCATAATCCGCATCACCATCTGGAACTGGGATCATGATTTCTAGACCAGGCATTAGTTTACGCACATCTTCAATGCTATTGTAGTCCACAAGTGTCTTCCAGTGAACGCCATATTGAGCACCGATCTTACCTAGAGTATCACCAGGCTTCAAAACATACTTCATGTCGTTTTCTTTGTCTGTGCTATCTGTTTCTTTAGAATCGTTGTTGCCTTTATCATTATTTTTCTCTTCATCTTTTTCTTTATCTTTCTTCTCTTCGTCGTTGTTCCCTTTAGCTGCTAGATCAATAGAGTATTTAGCGAATCCATTATCAAGCTTTTCATCAAAAGAGATCTTTTCATTATCTTTTGAATACTTCTGAGCTTCAGGAGAAGAGTAGAATACTAGATCTGGGTTACCTTTTACAGGTGCAAAGCTCCAGTTTCCATCAGCTTTTGGATCAACTGTACCGTTGTCACGGATGTAATCCACAAGCACTTGACGGTTTTCGTCTGGAGATTCGATTACGATGCTTTCTCCATCCGGATTAGCAATTTGCATACCTGCACGGTAGTTGTTTGTTGCAACAAGGAACTGTTGATCTGGATCAACTGGTTCGCCATTGTACGTTAGGTTCTTAATACGGTGTGTATCATTAATCACTTCAGTACCACCATTGTTGTAACGACGTGGAACTGTAACATCAATTTGATAAGATACGCCGTCGATTACATCAAAGTTATAGCTTGGGAAACCACCATTACGATCGTTACTTTTCACTAGAAGCTGCTCTTCGTTACTGTTTGGATCGATTTGGTTGAACTGACCTGCACTCCATTCTAACCATTCACGAACCTCAGCACCTGATAGTTGTACAACGTTTACAGTGTTTGGATACTTATAAAGAGACGTTGTATCTTTAATCGCTAGGTCGCCTGCTGCAATGTCTGTAAAGTCCGTTATTCCGTCACGACCAGCTTTGAATGGCGCTCCAGCAGAAAGGACCGGTAAACCTTCAAGCTCTGTTCCTTGAATATAGTTCTCAACATATTCTTTTTGAGCGTCTGTTACGATTTGGATCGTAGGATCATCCTGAACTTGAGAGAAATAGCTATAAAGCGGTGATTCAGTCTGACCAACTGGACTATTTACGTAGTCAATTGTACCTTCATGATCATCCTTAACCGCTTCCTTAATTTCTTCATCAGCTTCAACTAAAGCTTCTCCACTCTCAGAGTCATAAATCGCTTTTAATTTAGACTGAGCATCATTTACTTTCCACTCTCCATCAACTTTTTCAAGAGAGAAATCAATCATACCAAGGTGGGATCCCCAGAAACCTGGCATAACAGAAGGTGTACCATTAACAGTACCTTTTTCAATGTCTACTCCCTCAAGGGATGCATAATCTTCACCTGGGAATTGAGCATGCGCGTGACCAAATAGAATAGCATTAATACCATCTACTTTAGAAAGGTCATACGTTGCGTTTTCTTCCATACCGTTTTGTGTGACGTCACCCATACCAGAGTGAGGTACAGCTACAATTAGGTCCGCTCCTTCTTCTTTCATTTGCGGTACAAATTTTTCTGCTGTTTCCACAATACCTTTTGTGATAACTTTCCCTTCAAGGTTTGAGCGGTCCCACCTCATAATTTGTGGTGGAACAAAACCGATCACACCAACTTTAATTGTATGTTCTTCGCCATCTTCATCAACAACGGTTTTATCAAGCATTACATAGGGATCAAAATAGTTTTCATCGTTATCCGGATTGTCGTCTCCATCATCCTTATAAACGTTTGCATTCACATATGGAAATGCAGATCCATCTGTTGCTTTCTCTAAGTACTCAAGACCATAGTTAAACTCGTGGTTACCATAGTTCCCGACATCATAATCTAAGATATTCATAGCTTCGTATACAGGGTGAATTTCATCTTCTGACCATTCTTTTTCTTTCGCCATATAATCGGCAAGCGGGCTTCCTTGAATAAGGTCACCATTATCAATTAACAAAGAGTTCTTTGCTTCGTCTTTTGCCTGACGAATAAGTGTAGCTGTCTTAACAAGACCGAAATCATTCACTTCTGAACCCGAAAAATAATCATAGTTCATTACGTTGGAGTGAATATCCGTTGTCTCCATAATGCGTAGATTAACAACATCTTCATCCTCTGATGCTAGTGCAACATTTGGAGATACAACAGAAAGAGCCATTCCTAAAGCCATCACCGAACTTACTGCCGCTTTACGCTTGCGACGCATTTGCCTTTGAATACTTCTAATCACGATCTATTTCCCCCTTAATTTCCCTATGATGGGAATTACTTCGACACAATTTTATCAAAAAATCACATTTTATTACACACTAGTTTACAATTATGTTACACAATATAATAATTTTAATAGAATTATTACACTACTAATCCTTATAAACACTCTCATTACTAAAATTTGATAAAATTTAGTTAATAATCTTAAAATTTACTAATGAGACTTTAGACTCATAAAAGATTAAAATTAATACGAGGTAATTTACACGATAACGAGAGCAATACTATTTGACCTGGATGGAACACTATTAGATCCTCCTATTTGCTCGAGAATACTATCCAAGGGTGATATAGTTTAAGTTCTCCCTTTTCGTTAGGGAGAAACGAAAGATACAAGTTTTCTTTCGAATGAACAGCAGAAGCAACCATTATAAGTAAGCTTTGATCAGTTTGATTTATTGAGATAGATCTTGTCTCCGATAACGCCTGCATTAATAGTATGGAGGGTTTATTCGTTTGCCAAAGCGTGATAGATATAGAATTGTAGGTGTTCTTTTGGAGGTTTTGATTGAAAATTTCATCATGAACATCCTCCATAAAAGATTCGTATGCTTCTTTGCTCTCCCAAAAAGCAAAAATAACTGCATCCCTCCCCCTCCAACCTCCTACTTGGGCTAGAAAGCCTGGGACTTGTGAAAGTGGTGTCCATTGACGTTGGGCCTTATCAAATGCTTCTCTATCCATTACCTCTACGGTACACACAATCTTTTTTATAAACATGACCTCACTCCTACATTTATTTTACAAATTAGCTTAACTTTAGAATAATAGAATTTATACAAATTTTGGAGTATATAGATCTACATATGATCAACCATTACCTTGATCAAGAATGAAAGGGTATATCGAAGAAAGAGAAGGTGCTAAAAGATGAGTTATATTCAACATATGAGAAGCCTGATTGGTACAGAGAGACTTTTCACAGTAGGGTGCGGCATTATTGTAGAAGATGAGTATGGAAGAATCCTTTTACAACATCGTAGTGATGCGAACATTTGGGGAATTCCAGGTGGCATCATGGAAATCGGCGAATCTTTTACTGATGCTGCAGTGCGAGAGGTTTACGAGGAAACGGGATTAACGATTCAACAACCGGGACTTTTCGGTTTGTACTCCGGCGAAAGCTGCTATGTCACCTACCCTAACGGTGATCAGATGTATAGTGTTCAAATTATTTTTTATAGTAAGGATTACGTTGGCGTTCTGTCTCAAAATGACGGAGAAAGCAAGGACCACCAGTTCTTTGACCGTTCCTCATTACCTGAAAACCTTAATCCTAGGCAAAAAAGTTTTATTATGGATTGGGCTGAAGGAACAACTCGACCTATTTTGAAATAAGTAGAAGACTTTATGATCGTGGTAGCGACACTTTGGCTCGGGTCAGTGCCCCTTTCGCTCGGGTCGACACCACTTTCGCTCAACAAAAAACCGCTCCCTAAAGGGAACGGCTTACTTAGTATATCCTACAATCTCTCAATAATCGCCGCAGTAGACATGCCATGCCCGATACAGATTGTAAGCAACCCGTAGCGACCGTCTCTGCGCTCTAACTCATGCAACAAGGTCGTCATTAACTTCGCACCTGTTGCCCCAAGTGGATGCCCAAGTGCGATAGCTCCACCATTCACATTCACACGATCTAAACTAGTTTCCATCTCCTTTTGCCAAGCTAAAACAACTGGAGCAAAGGCTTCGTTGATTTCCACTAAATCCATATCATCTATAGTCAGCCCAGATTTCGTTAGTACCTTTTTCGTAGCTGGGATCACACCATCTAACATCATTTTCGGATCAGAGCCAACTACAACTCGATTTATGATCCGAGCACGAGGTTTCAGTCCTAGTTCTTCTGCTTTTGTACGCTCCATCATTAACACAGCGCCTGCACCATCACTCATTTGACTTGCATTCCCAGCTGTGATCACACCGTTCTCCTTAAACACAGGCTTTAACTGACCAAGTGCCTCCATCGACGTATCCTTTCGAGGGCCTTCATCCTGATCCACCATAATCGTATTTCCTTCACGATCCTCCCCTTCAATAGGGAGGATTTCGCGTTGAAAACGACCTTCCTCCGTTGCACGAATGGCACGTTGATGACTTTCATAGGAGTAAGCATCTAGCTCTTCTCTAGTCATTCCGTATTTTTCAGCTATTAGTTCCGCTGATACTCCTTGGTGCACAATGTCGTACTTCTCATGAACAGAGTCTGGAATTGTGGACTGATTGCCATCACTTAAAATGGGCACCTTCGTCATATTCTCAACGCCTGCACCAATCGTAATATCCATATCCCCAGCTAAAATTTCTTGAGCTGCAAAATGAATTGCTTGCTGACCTGATCCACACATTCGGTTCAATTGTACAGCTGGCACTTCCACCGGAAACCCTGCATCAAGTGATGCGAGGCGACCAATATTATATCCTTGCTCTCCAATAGGTGATACGCACCCCATCACGATATCTTCTACCCTTCCTTTTTCAACCCCGGCACGACTCATAAGCTCCTGCAATACTTTTGATGCCAGATGAACGGGATGAACATTTCGAAAATAACCTTTGCGTTTTCCTACTGGTGTTCGTACCGCATCTACGATGACTACTTCTCTATTCATTTCTTCTCTCTCCCTTAATAAGTATAAAATCCTTTTCCTGTTTTCACACCTAAATGACCTGCTTCTACAAGCTTACGTAAGATCTGAGGTGGTCGGAATCGGTCTCCATAGGCCTCAATCATCCCCTCACTCGCAAATAGCAATGTATCTAACCCAACATAATCCGCTAGTGTTAAAGGTCCCATTGGGTAATTAAGCCCTAAATGAATGGCCCTATCAATATCCTCTTTTGATGCCACACCTTCTTCATAAATCCTCATGCATTCTAAAACATGGGCTGCTAAAGCTCGGCTGGTCACAAAACCTTGTCGATCCTTCACTAAGACCGTTTCTTTTCCAACTTCCTCAGATACTTCTTTAATTACGCTCACCGTTTCATCCGATGTATCCTCACCTTTTACGATCTCTACTAATTTCATAATGGGAGCTGGATTAAACCAATGCATCCCTATGACTTTATCAGGTCGTTTGGTTGCTGAGGCAATCGCAGTTACACTAAGTTCAGAAGTATTAGTGGACAAAATGGTTTCAGCAGGTGTAAGATCCTCCAACTTCCCAAATAGCTCTTTCTTCAACTGAAGATTTTCAGGTATCGCTTCAATAACAAGGTCTGTACTCGATACCGCTTCTTTTAAATCTTTCGTTGCTGTAATGTTTTCTAGCACTTTAATCATCTGATCTTCCGATATATGTCCAGCCTTCACAAAACGTGCCAGACTTTTCTCAATCATTTTCATCCCGTTACCAATGGCTTCATCGGTGATGTCATATAAGAAAACCTTTTTCTCTCCAGTTGCCATGGCCTGTGCGATTCCATTCCCCATGACTCCAGCACCGATTACACTGACTGTATTAATCAATTACGTTCCCTCCTGTATAGGAATATGTAAGAGCAGGAGTACCAAACTCCTACTCATGATTCTATTCACTCTTAATCGTAAAATGATCCTCAAGCTGGTCACGAAGCGCTCGCTTTAAGAACTTCCCTACGGATGTCTTCGGAATGCTTTCCATGAAAACAATGTCATCCGGAAGCCACCATTTTGCGAACTGAGGTTTAAGGAATTCATATATGTCACGTTGTGAGCAGTTTGCGCCGTCATTCAAAACAACGCAGGCGACTGGACGTTCTTGCCACTCTGGATGCGGCACTGCTATTACAGCGGCTTCAAATATATCCTCATGAGCCATAAGCGCATTTTCTATATCAACAGAGGAGATCCATTCGCCCCCACTCTTAATCAAATCTTTAGTACGATCGACAATTTTGATAATCCCTTCTTCATCTACTGTGACGACATCTCCTGTGTGTAGCCAACCGTCCTGAAAGGCTTCAGCTGAACGTTCATCCTGATAATATTCATCTGCAATCCAAGGACCTCTTAATAACAGTTCACCCATTTCCTTGCCATCCCAGGCGATTTCTCCGTCTTTCCCAATCACTTTCATCTCTAATCCCGGTACAAGAGAGCCTTGTTTGGATCGAATTTCTAAGCGCTCATCTTCAGGTAAGTCCTTTTGATAACTCTTCAGACGAGAGATCGTAGCAAGTGGCGCTGTTTCGGTCATTCCATATGCATGCAGAAACGGTACATTGTACTTCTCTTCAAACGCACGGATCATACCTTTTGGAGCTGCTGATCCTCCACATAATACAGCTCGTAAGCTAGAGGTATCATAATCACCCGTATCCAACTCTCGTAATAATCCTAGCCATATCGTTGGTACACCGGCTGTTATGGTGACGCGTTCAGATTGAATTTGTTCAGCGATTGTTTTAGGTGAGAATTGGGCACCGGGCATCACTTGATTACTTCCAAACCACACAGCAGCAAAAGGAAGCCCCCAAGCATTGGCATGGAACATTGGTACGACAGGCATCGTAACATCAGACTCAGAGACGGCTGCACTATCGGCTAAACCAAGCGCCATGGAGTGTAATACAATCCCACGATGAGAATACACGACGCCCTTCGGATTCCCAGTTGTAGCAGATGTATAGCACATACCAGCAGCCGCATTTTCATCAATATCTTTTTTAAATTCATACGTTCCATCAGCTTCTTTTAATAGTTTCTCATAATGGTAGACAGGAGATAATTTCGTTTCTGGGAGCTCTTCATCATCTGTCATCACTACAAAAGCCTCAACCGTTTTCAATTCATCTTTAACTGCTTCTACCAATGGGAGTAAATCTGCATCGATGAGAAGAACCTTATCCTCTGCATGGTTCACAATATAAGAGATATGCTGAGCAGCTAGTCGAATATTAATCGTGTGCAATACCCCACCCATACCTGGGATTGCAAAATATGCTTCAAGGTGACGGTAGTGGTTCCAAGCAAACGTCCCAACGCGCTCTCCTTCCTGAACACCTAATTTTTCTAAGGCATGTGAAAGCTTGCGGGTTCGTTCTGTTAAATCCTTATAATTGATTCGATGAGTCCCTGTAGCTGTGCGTGTAATCACTTCTTTTTTCGGAAAAAATTTCTCGGCACGTTCCAACATTGCAGGTAACGTTAATGGTGCATTCATCATATCGTTTCACCCTCCACGTTATAGAATGATCATGCGTTCTTTCATGGTTTCAATCTTTTCCTCTGGGTAACACAACAAATCTGATAAAATTCCCTCAGTCTGCTCACCTAATCCAGGAAACCACACCTCTCTCTGATTTTTTTGAGCATGGTATCTTGATGCTACATGCACAATTCCAGCCGAATCTTTCTCTTGGATCATCCTCTCCTTTACATAAGGTTTAGTAAGCACTTCCTCCATTTCATATATAGGAGTTAAGCAACAATCAACTTGGGATGAAAACGCCTCCCACTGTTGAAATGTTTTGCTTTTAAACAATTTAATGATGTCTTGCACAAAAGGATCATCACTATCTTTTTTCGTAAATTGATAGGAGATCCAGTCCTCTCTACCTACTTTTTCGCAGAATGTTTCCCAAAACTTCGGTTCTAAAGCGGCAAAGCTAACGTATCGGTTATCTGCCGTTTCATAGATGCTATAAGAAACAAGTTCTCCATTCAATGAAGTGAGTCCTTGGTGTTCATCTGCATATTGAATGTTTAACATATGAAGTTGGGTCAGAGAGAGCATGGAATCTAATATGGAAGAATCAATATAGGACCCCTCTCCTGTCTTTTCACGTGATATATATGCAGCTAATATAGATTCAGTAGCAGCTAAACCTCCTATTAAATCAGCAAGAGTAATCGAAGGGTGAATAGGTCGTCCTGTTCGATCCTTCAATTGACTTAACATTCCACTTAAAGCCATATAGTTAATATCGTGACTACCAAATTGAGAGAGCGCCCCCACTTGTCCATAACCAGATAGTGAACAATAAATTAACTCAGTGTTCCATTTCGAGACCGTGTCATAATCAAGACCAAGTCGTTTCATTACGCCTGGACGAAAGCTTTCTATAACAATATCAGCATGCTGAATAAGGTCACGAACCATCTCTACGCCTTCCTCTGACTTCAAATTCACAGCGAGGCTTTTTTTATTACGGTTATAAGCTTGAAATACACTGTCACGCTCGTTCGAGTCGCTAGTAGCACTTCGGCTCAAGTCCCCAGTTAAGGGCTCAACTTTTATAACCTCTGCTCCTAAATCTCCTAAACGCATACTTGCAAATGGTCCCGGTATATAGTGAGAAAAATCAAGAATACGCATACCTTTTAACATGTGTTCCATTTTATAGACCCATATTCTTCGCGATGATCGATTTCATAATGTCATTCGTACCCGCATATATCGAAGCTACTGGAATGTCTCGATATCTTCTGGCAATCTCGTATTCTTCCATATAGCCGTAACCACCATGAAGCTGCATGCATTCTGTAATGACACGTCTCGCCATCTCCGTATGCCACCATTTCGACATGGATACTTTTGTTGTGACCTCTTTTCCTTCTATATGCTGATTGATTAAGTCATCTAGAAATGACCGACCGACTTCGACCTCTGTAGCCATTTCAGCAATACGGAACTGAACCGTTTGAAGCTTACTTATTGGTTTACCGAATGCCTCCCGTTGTTTCACATAGGAAACTGTCTCTTTCAGCATGGTTTCAGCTGCTGTTTGAGCCGCAATTGAAACGACTAAACGCTCTTGTTGGAGTTTATCCATCAAATAATAGAATCCTTTTCCCTCTTCACCTAATAGATTCTCTGCTGGGACTCTGACATCTTCAAAAATTAATTCAGCTGTGTCTTGCGCATGTAATCCAACCTTTTCGAGCTTTCGACCTCGTTTAAATCCTGGTGTGTCACGCTCTACTACAAGTAAACTCATTCCTTTGTGCGGTGGATTCGCCTTTGGATCTGTTTTACAAACAACCACGACTAGATCAGCCAATATACCGTTTGTGATAAACGTTTTCTCCCCGTTCAAAATGAAACTGTCGCCATCTTTAACAGCTGTCGTTTTTATTCCAGCTAAGTCAGATCCTGCTCCTGGCTCCGTCATAGCAATGGCTGAAATCATTTCTCCTGTCGCACATTTTGGTAACCATTTGTTCTTTTGTTCTTCCGTCCCATAAGAATCAATATAGGGCGTTACGATATCATTATGAAGTCCAATCCCTACAAGACTGGATCCGATTCGTTCGAACTCTTCATTCAAAATGACCGAATAGGCAAAATCAGCATTATAGCCACCATAAGATTCAGCCACCCCTGGGCATAAAAAACCTTGTTGCCCCAGCTTCATCCAAAACTCACGTGGGATCATCCCACCTTTTTCCCATTCACGATAATTCGGTCTTGCCTCTTGATCTAAAAACTTTCGAACCGCCTCTCGGAAGATTTCATGTTCTTCCTGAATGTACGATGCTGCCAAACGAATCCCCCCTACAACATTAAAGCGTAAACGCTTTCAAAAATGTTTACAAAAAACTCTTATGATTATATTTACATATCGATCTAAATAATCCTGCGCAATAAACTTAATTTTCTGAATTTTTATTTTTGGTTAAGTGGTTTTATAGACCACTTAATCATTTAACTTGCAACAAAACATCTTCAAAAGGGCCTTGCGGAAAAATATCTGGGTGCAGGATCGCTGCTACCTTTTGAAGTCCAACTAACAACCGAGGCGATGGGCGACAGTAAAAAGCCTCTTCTAAAAGATGAATACGGTCATCTTGCACAGCTTTTACCGCTTCCCAACCTTCCCTTGTTCGTACATGATCAGGATCCATTTTACTCTCCTTCACACCTACCCAGACCATACAGACTACATCAGGATTTCGCTTATAAACTTCATCCCAATCTGTTTGAACACTGGCTTTATCTTCATCACCAAAAACATTTCGGGCTCCTGCTAATTGACTGATCTCAGTGAGCCAGTTTGTACCTCCAGGTGTGAACACAGGTTCTGGCCACCACTCCCAATAAAGGGATGGCTTATGATCAACCTTTTCCGCCAAATCCTTGTACTGTTGAATCATACTCTCATACTTCTTTACAACGCGCTCGGCTCTCTCCTTCGTCCCCGTATGCTCACCTACCTTTCGTAAATCCTGAGCAATTTCCTCTAACGAGTTAGGATTTAGCACAATATAAGGTAAGCCCCTTTTTTCTAATTCTTCAATGTTTTTCTCCATCCCAGGAACACTTAAAGAAGCAAGTACGAGATCAGGCTCCAAATCCTCTACTTTATCCATCCGAATCGACAAATCCGGGCCTAGCTTAGGCAAGTCTTGAACCGCTTCAGGCCAATCCGAAAAATGATCAACACCAACGAGTTGATCCGTTAACCCAAGATAGGCAACTAGCTCCGTATTACTTGGACAGATCGATACAAGTCTCATCGAATCACCTCAAAAGAAATATCTTCTGTTTCTTTCGTATGAGCAAACCATCTTAACACTTTATTGTGATGCGCAATAAGGTGGTCTTCTCGTAAATCCTCTGTATCAAAAGTACTGTGCGCCTTAGACTGAAAAACAGGCGCATCTCCTCGGAACATAAATTTTTGCATATCAATGACTACTAGCGCTTTCGTCATACCAGGTCCCCTCCTATTTCCACACTTTCATTCGTTCCTTAAGATTGGATGTATGTAACTCAAGCTGAGTTCCGTCAGGGTCTAAAAAATTAATTGACCATCCCTGTCCACGTTGCACGGGGCCACGAACAATGAGTACACCCTCTTGTTGCAAATACTCAACAGCATCCTGAAAATCTTTATCTAAAATAGAAAAGGCCACATGGTCCACACCTAGCTTTTCCTGTGATAACTCGGAATCTAAAGGCTTTTCAATTAAACAAACCCATGCGTCCCCCCCCCCACTCTAAATATGCATCCGATCCGCCTCGATGCACTAAAGTCATGTTTAAAACGTTCACATAAAAGTTCAGGGACCTTTCTAAATCTCTAACATTGATCGTAATATGATTAAATCCTTGAATTTCCATTAGAACATCCTTTATCATTTTCATAATATTATAACATTTCACTGATTACGAATTCACTTCAAAGGGAGGCTACAAAAAAATGAATATTATTGCCATGGGTGGTGGTGGTTTTTCCATGGAGCCTAATAACCCACGCTTAGATCGATATATCATTAATCAGTCAGAACAATTACGACCAAAAATTTGTTTTTTACCAACAGCTAGTGGAGATTCAGAGCAATATATCCAAAGGTTTTATACGTTTTTCAAGGAAGAAGACTGTGAGCCAACTCATCTATCCTTACTAAAACCTGAAGTAGCTGACAAAGAATCGTTTCTTTTATCGCAGGATATTATCTATGTAGGTGGTGGAAATACGCGTAACCTCATGGCCCTGTGGAAAGAATGGGAGTTAGATCGAATCTTAGAAAAAGCTTGGAAAAACGGAACCATTCTTGCCGGGATCAGTGCTGGTTCCATTTGTTGGTTTGATGAAGGACCTACTGATTCTGTGCCAGGTCAGGTTACCAAAGTAAAAGGATTAGGATTGTTACATGGGAGCACATGCCCTCACTATGATGATCCGGAAGAAAGCGGAGAAATGTACAGACATTACATAGCTAACGAGGAATTAAGTGCTGGCTATGCAATGGATGATGGTGCGGCTATTCACTTTGTAGGAACAGATATTCATAAAGCAATCTCCTCTAGACCTGAGGCCAAAGTCTATCATGTTGCAAAAGATGAAAATGGCCAAGATGTTAAGGAAACACCGCTTGAAATGGAATATATTACGATAGAATAACCATCATGATCAGGTTGCTTACAAAGACCCTGATCATGATGGTTTATGTTACGTTGAAAGTACTTTTACATAAGTGCCTTTCTCTGATTGTGTCTTTGCACGTGCTGTTGCTTCTTTTACTGATTGATTGATCTGAGAAACAGGCACGAGATTACCGTCCTTGATTTGAACAAGTGGGTCGATGTAACGAAGCTTACTATGCTGACTGTAATCATAATCATGTTCGTTATACTCGACCTCCACATTAGGATGGAGTTTCCCTAATAATTGCTGAACAGTTGAATCATCAGAGCTTTTCACCTTGTGTAGAAGTTCCTCATCGGTTAACAAGAAATCTTCCCTTGTAATTACTCCTCTTTGTAATGCCTCCTTCAGCGATTGGGATAAAACTTGATATCCATACACATTTAAAGGATGAAGGAAATAATCAATAACTTCCTTATAATAGAATCGGACAAACCACTCAGCTGCCCCATCGTCATCTACATAAACCTTTTCTCCATTAAACCGTAAAGACTTTAGTAAAGAATCAATATCTTTTTGATGCATCATCCCTTGTTGATTCATATCTCGTAACGTGTAATCAATTCGATCTGCACACAAATCTGGCAATGGTTGCTCAAGAATCTTCCAGTTCTCCTCATCCATTACCTTTGCTATATCTAAACCGTGCCTCTTCAGAATCTCAGGAATATCTGATTGAGAAATCACCTCTTCAAAAATCTCTTCATGATAATCCTGATTTTCATAATCCAATACAAAATCAATGACATGTGAAAAAGCTGTGTGTGAAACGTCATGCAACAGCCCTGCAGCTTGTTCGTCAACCGATCCCCCTAGCAATCGAATCAAAAGCATCACACCAACAGAATGATCGTACCGTGTGACATTCCACTCAGGATTCACTAAATAAGAAGCACCTCCTTGGTGAATGCCTTTTAACCTCTGAACAGGATTTGAAGTGAGAAGCTCCTGTAAAACTTCTTCATTTATATCAAAAGAACCATAAATCTTATCCTCGATATGCAATGGCATGTTCTCTCCTTTATGTACTGTAACAAAATGGTTTATCTGCTATGATGGTATCATATCACACGTCAGAATAGAGGGATCCTATTGGAAATCAAACATATTCCACCAGAAGATACATACCAATTAAGGCACCAAATTTTACGACCCAACCAAACGATCGAAGCGTGTAAATATCCTGCTGACCACGATCAATATGCTTTTCACATAGGTGTTTATAGTGTTGGAGATTTGATTAGTATTGCTTCCTTATACAAAGAAAAACACCCAGATATTAAAGGGGAACACCACTATCGTCTTCGGGGTATGGCTACACACCCAGAATATCGCCTACAAAAAGCAGGAACCCACCTCATTCATAAAGCAGAAAGTATTTTACGAGAAAGACAGGCAGATACATTATGGTGCAATGCTCGAACTACAGTGAGTGATTACTATAAAAAATTAGGTTTCCATGAAGTTGGAAATGTTTTTGACATTCATCCAATTGGTCCCCATATTATTATGGCTAAAGCGATTTAGGCTAATCCAGTCCTTTCATATTATCGTTATCGTGCCTTCATCAATAGGCAGAATACCTGTGATCATTTTGATTGTTGTGGATTTACCGGCACCATTTGGACCCAGAAATCCAAAGATTTTGCCATCAGGGATGGTTAAATCTAATTGATTGACAGCCTTTCTACTGCCAGAATAGCTTTTTGTAACGTTTTGAATTTCTATCATTTGTACACACCTTTTTTCGAGTCTGCTTTACGATCCCATTTACAAACCAGAACCAGAATAAGGTTACGGGAATCATGGCGATAATAAAGAACACGATTCCTGTCTTTTGTTTGTTATCCTTCCGCCCATGAGAAGTACTGTTTCATCATGATTTTAAATAAGGTAAGGGTATTACTCATGGTTGGTAAGCTCCAAGAAGATTTGTTCAAGGGTAGTTGGAATTGTTCCTTCATGTCACTCATATCACCATTAAACTCGAGCACTCCAGTGGACCTTAATAACCCAAGGCTTAACTGGAGTGATGAGCAACAGGTGTTTAAATCCCGATTCGCTCCGTTACTCACATTGCTTATTCAGGCAATCTCCTTTGGCTTTTTAATTTTAGTTGTTTGGAATCTATCATTCATCGCTATGAAAACAACCCAGAAACGATACCATTACTTAAGTTAAAAGATGTAAGTATAGACAAAGAAAATACTTTTAGATAAAGTACCACTAATATAGGTTAAGAGGAGGACATGAGATGGAGGTCAAACGTCTAGGAGCAAATGATGCAGAACATTACTGGAATTTACGGTTAGAAGCCCTACAAAAAAATCCTGAGTCGTTTATTACAACGTACGATGAAGCGATGCAACGACTAAAGCCTATTGAAACTGTAGCTGAACGCCTTAGTGATGACAGTGCTTTTACATATGGGGCTTATGACAAGCAGCAATTGTTAGGCGTAGTGACATTTATTCCAGGTAAACACAAAAAGTTTGAGCATAAAGGCGAGATTTTAGCAATGTATGTTTCTCCTGCTGCACGTGGAAAAGGCGTAGGAAAAGCGTTGATCAAAGCTTGTATCGATCAAGCAAAATCCTCTTCCATTGAACAGATTCAACTAAGTGTTGTTTCCACCAATAAACCTGCTAAACTTCTATATGAAGCGATGGGATTTGAACCATACGGAGTGGAGAAGAAAGCAATTAAGTTAGGAAAAGAACATTATCTTGATGAAGATTTGATGGTGTTGTTTTTGGATGAAGTACTGTAAGAGTGCTGAAATGCTTTCGACTTAGGAAACGATCAGGTCGAAAGCATTTTTTTGACTTGGAGTTTCTTTTTTTTTTGCGTTTAATTCTATTTTGCTAGACAGCCCCGATATTACTTCACAACCATCACAGGACAATGAGCACGTTTCATAACTTTGTGAGAAACACTACCTAATACAAACTCCTGCAATCCATTCAGACCACGACTTCCAATAATAATCACATCGTAGTCTTCATTGTTAGCATACTCAACAATGCTTGGACCGGGCTCGCCTTTTAATGTTTGATATTGATAGCTTACTTCTTTTCGATCAAATAAGTCTTCTATTTGTTTTACTCGTTGATGTCGTATATCATTGAGCCTACCTCGACTACTTCCTTCTGCGATAATATCGTGCTTAGAGGAAGATGGATCTATTACATATAAAAGAGTAATTCGAGCTCCCCCTTCAATTGTTGCTAAGTGAGCTGCTTTTTGTGCTGCGCGATAAGCATGTTCAGATCCATCGGCAGCTAATAATATCTTCTGAAACACGATAATTCCTCCTTTATGTACATACCTACATTTTACCACGTACGCGTGTGAAATTACTCACCTGAAATATTCAGACAAATAAATGTCACTTTTATGGAATCAGCATCTATGTACGAGCATATATGAGATATTCAAAGAATATGTCCAATTTATGCGCTTACATGCGATTATTTGATTTTTAAAATATGTGTTATACTCTCTCTCGTTGTGTTCGGTTAAGACCTTTGATGCGGTCAGGGGTCAGTTTACAAATTATAGAAAGAGGTGTTCTTTTGAACCTAGAAACAATTAAACAACAATGGTTTGGTAATGTGAGAGCAGATGTACTTGCCGGAATCGTAGTAGCTTTGGCACTAATTCCTGAGGCAATCGCGTTCTCCATTATTGCGGGCGTTGATCCAATGGTCGGATTGTATGCTTCCTTCTGTATCGCAGTTGTGATTTCCTTTGTTGGTGGACGTCCTTCGATGATTTCCGCCGCAACAGGCGCAATGGCCTTACTGATGGTAACACTAGTGAAGGACTATGGGTTAGAGTACTTGCTCGCAGCCACAATATTGACAGGAATCATACAGATTTTACTCGGCGTCTTAAAGGTCGGTAAATTTATGAAATTTATTCCACGCTCTGTGATGGTCGGATTCGTAAACGCTCTGGGTATTTTAATTTTCATGGCTCAGCTCCCTCACTTCGAAGGTGAAGGCCTTGCTATGTACGCAATGGTAGCAGGTTCTCTTGCAATCATTTATATTCTTCCACGCGTTACAAAAGCAGTTCCATCTCCTCTTGTTGCAATCATTGTAATGACAATTATTGCGGTTACAACAGGTGCTGGTGTGAAAACAGTTGGTGATATGGGGAACTTAACATCAGAACTTCCGATGTTCTTAATACCTGATATCCCATTAAACTTTGAAACATTAAAAATCATCTTCCCATATTCCATGGCTCTAGCAATGGTCGGTTTACTTGAATCTCTATTAACGGCTCAAATTGTGGATGATATGACAGATACACCAAGTGATAAGAACAAAGAAGCACGTGGTCAAGGTATTGCAAACGTGGTTGCTGGATTTTTTGGCGGAATGGCTGGCTGTGCGATGATTGGTCAATCCGTTATTAACGTAAAATCTGGTGCACGTGGCCGCCTTTCTACGTTAGTTGCTGGTGTATTCTTAATGGTTCTTATCATTTCATTCCAGGATATTTTAGTTCAGATCCCAATGGCTGCTTTAGTCGGCGTTATGATTATGGTTTCTGTTGGAACATTTGACTGGTCTTCTCTTACGAAGCTACACATTATGCCAAAAACAGATGCTTCTGTTATGATCGTAACGGTTGTAACTGTTGTCGTGACACACGACCTTTCAAAAGGTGTATTCGCTGGTGTACTACTAAGCGCAATCTTCTTCGTAGCGAAGATCTCAAACATTCATGTAGAAAAAGCAATGGATGTACAACGAAACGTACGTTTATATAACGTTCGCGGCGAATTATTCTTCGCTTCCGTGTCTGACATGGCTGACTTCTTCGATTTCAAAGAAGATACAGACTCTGTCGTAATCGACTTCAGCAAATCCCACGTATGGGATGATTCTGCTGTGGGTGCGATTGATAAAGTTGTTATGAAGTTCAGAGAGCAAGGCAAAGAGGTTGAAGTAATCGGCCTCAATGACGCAAGCTCTCAACTTGTTAGCAAATTAGCCGTCCACGATAAAGCAAATGGCTAACATGAACGATCATGAATAAGATGATGTAAAACACCAGCCCGGTTTGGGGCTGGTGTTTTTTATGTTTGATCTACTTTGCCTTTAAACTCTTATTCCATTAAAGCCCCCTTATGAGGAAGACTTGGAATCGAGATAATACGGGCTTTTCATCGCCTACCCGAGCGATTCCGTCACCTACCCGAGCGATTCCATCACCTACCCGAGCGAATACTGTCCCTTGCCAAGAGAACACAGCCCGCCGATCTCCACAAAAGTAACGGAACCACCCAGCACCAGCTTATACAAGATTACTGCCATATAACGGGATAAAATCCTCATAAATAACTAAAGAACAATAATAATGTTTCATTAGTTAAACCAAAAAAAGAACTAAATCCCATTCGATTCAGTCCTAACATCACTTATATCAATAATGAAATAACCACATTCCCTAACACAGTTAGGATTACGACCAACCATGCTGGAACTTTCCAGAAATACAACAGTGTGAACGCCGCTAAGCCTACGGCAACATCTTTACTTGAAGTAATCGCGCTTGTCCAGATTGGATCATATAAAGCTGCGATCAACAGTCCTACCACTGCAGCATTTACTCCAAGTAACGCTGCACGTACACGCTTCACTTTTCGTAAATCATCCCAAAACGGAAGTACACCAATAAGCAAGAAGAATGACGGCAAGAACATTGCAATCGTAGCAACGACCGCTCCTGATACGCCAGACATAACCGTTCCGATAAAGCTAGCAAATGTAAACATCGGACCTGGAACAGCTTGTGTAGCACCATAGCCAGCTAAGAACATTTCCTTTGAGATAAATCCATTTGGTACGACTTCTGCCTCTAGTAACGGAAGTACAACATGTCCTCCACCAAAAACAATCGAACCTACACGATAAAACGTATCAAAAATGGTTACATAAATTGATGAAGACCATGATGCAACAAAAGGAATCCCAATTAAGAGAATAAAGAACAAACTGAGCGAAATAATTCCTGTCCTTTTTTTATAAGTAAGGCCAACATCATTTCCCTGTGGAAGCTCCTTATTTTGAAATAACATAATGCCAACGATTCCAGCTACAATAATAAGAGCGATTTGAGATACTGCTGTTTGATAAAATAACAAAATAAATGCTGTAATCATCGCAATTGTTATCCGTGGGAGATCAGGAGTAAGCTTCTTCCCCATGTTCATAATCGCATGAGCTACAACCGCTACTGCAACAAGCTTTAATCCGCTTACCCAACTTGCCCCCTCAATACTCGTCCCATTGATCGCAAGTGCGAAAATGACAAGAGCAATGACAGATGGAAGCGTGAAGCCGATCCATGAACAGATCCCGCCAATGATACCTCCACGGACCATCCCGATTGAAATTCCGACCTGACTACTAGCAGGCCCAGGTAGGAATTGGCATAGTGCGATGAGATCAGCGAAGCTTTTATCATCGAGCCACTTCCTCCTTTTTACGTACTCATCTTGGAAATAACCCAAATGAGCGACAGGTCCACCAAATGATGTCAAACCTAGACGTAAAGATATAAGAAATATTTCTAAATAGGTTTTCAAGGCCACGTTCCTCCTAATTGCAAAATCCCCTTAAGTTTAAAAGAGTTTTAACAAATAGACAATACAAATATATTTCCTTTACAAATTCTTAATCAACTCTTACGTTGAGCTTTTTTCCCATAATGAGCATTGGGTCGTCTGTTGGGATCACTTGAGCTTCTTTTACACTTTCCCAACCTAGCTTTTCATACAAAAATCTAGCATCTTCATTCGCAGATCCGGTAGTAAGTACTGACGTTTGATGAGGTGCTTTATCTAAAAGACGTTTTTCAAGGGTAGAAGCAATTCCCTGACGACGGAACTCTGGTAATACTGCCATCTCAACAAATTCAAAACAATCATTTAACCAAGAATGAATTTCTTTATCTTCGAGAACAGATTCTAATTTGCTTCGGTAATATTGTCCTGATGTGGAACTAAACCCATAAGCAAAGCCCACGATTCGGTCATCACAAACCGCAACCCAACCTGTGTAACCTGGATAAGTAGAATGCTGCAGAAAACGTCCTCTAATTTCTACAGGGTCGCTTCCCTCGTAAACATTATGATAGATGTCTACTACCTCATTCATATGTGGAGAATCAATATCTAAAGGTAAGTATGAAATAATCATCTTGCATGCCCCTTTCTAATCTTTGTACTCGTTCCATTCTTCTTTCAACATACTCATTTCAATTAAGGACCAATATTCTTCACCAAATTTCCGAGCTTGTCTCAGCTTGCCTTCTTGTACAAACCCAGCCTCTTCATAAGAACGAATAGCCACTTTATTGAAATCAAATACTCCAAGACATGCGCGATTTAATTCTAAATCCTCAAAAATTATCCGCGCACATTGTCGAACCATCTCTGTACCGATTCCCTTTCCTAAGTAATTTGAATCTCCTATTAATACGCGTCCTATACGAGCATTGATTCGTTCGGTCTATTCTTCCTATCGAAATATGACCAATAACCTTATTAGACACTTCGTCTATTGCTTTATATATAAGTTTTGATGCACCATCCTGATTAGCGTCTTCTAAGTACTTATAAAGTTGTTCATCTGTTAGCGGATATGTAAATGAATGACCAGCCCATTGGTGTAAAAATGTGAAATCAGGTATCCATGAATATAATAGATTAAAATCATCTTTATTAAAGTATCTTAATTGAACCAATGCAAACTCTCCTTTTACGTGAAACTATATACCCTATTCCCTAAATTGTTTTTAAAATTACGTGTTTTTACGATTTTTGTAAAAATATTCTTTTTCTTATATGCTAGTACTATCACATGTACTAGGAGATGAAAAAATGGAAGTATTCATTGTACTCCTTCCACTCTTATCAGGGATAATTGGTTTCTTTCTTGGTGGACCTCTTGGAATTTTAATGGGAGCGATCTTTGGGTGTCTATTTTACATATGTATATTACTCACGAAACTATGGTTTATTGTCGAGGAGAAACAACTTGAAAAGGAATGGGAGGAAAAAATCTATGATATCGAATAAACTTAAGTCTTCACTTTTTGAATGTAAGCATAGCTTTCACTCTCTCTTATTGAGTAAATCCGTCACGTAATGTTCACACCTCTGTTCTATCTTGCCTTCGCAAAAATATGATAAAGTTAGAGATACTGATCTACTAAAATACGGGGGAATGCTCAATGAAATCATTAAGCCTATTACTACTACGCTTTGCTGGCTTGTTTGCAATGATCGGTGCTTTTCTAGGTGCCCACATGGCAGGATCACAAGGAGAAGCGTACGCATTAAGACCCATCCACGCTCATATTCTCGTGGTAGGATGGCTAACGTTATTTGCGTGGTCAGCTTTCTACCTATTGTTTGAAACACACTTTAAAAAACTTGCTTATACACATGCTTGGACAGGTATCATCGGGTCAACCGGATTAACTGCAGGAATGTGGTTATACATGGTCCGTCCTTTTGAAGTATCCGAAAGCTTCACCTTTATCTTTTACATCGGTGGAGGCTCTCTATTACTACTAAGCTTTGCTTTATTCTTAATTTTGACGTTTCTGGTGTCTCCTAGAAAAAGATAGAAAACAGATAAAAAGGACTGATGTCGGGGCATCAGTCCTTTTTTTACTCTCTGACCCACTACAATAACGGAGCAAATATCCTCGCAATGGCCTCTTTTGTTTTTTCTGATAAAGGTCTCTTCATAAATTGATCGTGATCCACTTTCATGGAATCTTTTAGATCTGAATGGTAATTTTGAATAATTTGCTCGACAGGTTGCCCGCCATACATAATGACATTGACTTCGAAATTCAAGTAGAAACTGCGTAAGTCCATGTTTGCAGTTCCAACTGAAACGGTATGATCATCCACAACCATAATTTTGTGGTGCATGAAGTCTTTCTCATAAAGATAGATTTGAATTCCATCTTCAAGCAATTCCGGAAAATAAGAATGCCCTGCATAGTACGTTAGCCAGTTGTCTGAAGGCTTTGGAATAAGGAGTTTCACTTCTAAGCCTTTTTGTGCTGCTATGCGTAATGCAGAATGAATTTCACGAGAGGGGACAAAGTATGGTGTCGCAATCATGACACGCTCTTTCGCACTATTAATTAGCGCATTATATACATCTCGCATAATCTGATGCTGATTATGTGGTCCACTTGGTACAATTTGAGCATCCGTATTATATTCCTCTAGTTCAGGGATTACGACTCGGCTGAACTCTTCAATGATATTTTCTTTCGTAATATACCACCAATCAATTAGAAAGATTAAATGGAGCTCTTTGATTGGCATCCCTTGAACAATAGTATGTGTATCACGCCAATCCGGAAACTTCTCAGAAATCCCTCGGTACTCATCACCAATATTCATACCGCCAACAAAAGCAATATCATTATCAATCACAATGATTTTTCGATGATTTCGGAAGTTAAAGGTTTGCGTAACCAATGCTGTTTTGATCGGCAAAAACACATGAACCTCAACGCCTGCTTCCTTCATTTTTTTCACGTCTTTTTGCTTTAGTTTCAAACTACCTGCTGAATCATATAATAGACGTACTTTTACGCCCTCTTTTGCCTTCTGTATTAAAATATTCATAATGTCGTAACCCGTTTCATCAGAGTTAAACAAGTAGTACTCCATATGAATAAATGATTTCGCTTCCTTAAGATGTTTCATGATTTCTGGAAAAGCTTCTTGCCCATTCGTCAAAATGTTAACATGGCTCTGGGTACGAACGGGTGTATCAGCGAGAGATTGAACCACTTTGCTCACAGCTTGTTGCTGTTCATTCAACCGTTCAGTAGCTCGTACTCTTGGAACAGGCTCCTCAGCATGAAAGACTTCCTGAGCTTTTCTACGTTTATCTTGAAACAGGATGCCTTGACGGGACAGTTGCCCGGAATAAATGTAAAAGAAATACCCGATAATCGGAACGAAAAAGATAAAAAAGATCCATAAGATCGTGTTCGTTGAAGAACGTCGCTCAAGCATAATATAAAATGAAATGGTGAACACTGCACCTATATAAATAAGTCCAAAGATCACCTGAAACACGAAACTTAACGGTATAAGTAAAATGAAAAAAAGAGCTATTCCTAGAATAGTCAATAACAGTAATTGAATATTGGGTTTCATGACTGATCTCCTTTAGCGTGCAGTCTTCATAGTTGAACCTTTCCCTGATGTATGGGGTGTGAAACAAACTCTTAGGACGAACAAAAGCGTAAGCGCCCATTTAGCAACGAAGGAGCTGGACGTGGCCCGCTCTCATTAAAAAGTTATACACAAACCATAAATTTTATAAATTCATAGACAAAAAAAAGAAGCTGCTTATAGATATGCAGCTCCCCATTATGACCCTTGCTCACTTTTAAGTTGGTCTTTAGCGTACTCCATCATTTTATCACCGATATCCAAGATTTGATGGATATCCTCTGGTTGGAGTGATACTAATCCAAGATCCTCTAATTGCCTCTGTAAAGCTGTTGGTAACTGTTTAAAGTACGATTCAAAATCTTCATCCTGTGAAGTCTCAAGCAAGAGAAGAAAAGCTTCACTGTATGACAACCAGAGATAATTATACAAATCACCTTCAAGCATTAAGCGGTCAGCTTTATTGTGCCAAATTTTATCTTGTAAATCTGAAATGGAAGGTAAATGTTCAAATCCAGCATTCTTAAGATACAACCTTAACGTTGTCATCGTGTTCGACGCTTCTTTTATATCTACTTCTTCTACAGGTCCAATTGGGAGTAAATCGACAATCTTAGGGAAGAAGTTAAGCTTTCTTAGCGTTGGCATCAGTGACCCGATAGATACACGATTCTCATATAAAAATTGATAAAGAAGCGCGGCTTCGGTCCATGCACCAATCGCTGCGTGTGTTGCAGCAAAATCTTTTCCAATGTTCATTTGTTTGATTGCGTAATCCTTACGACCTTCCACAATGGTCGTTACATCTCGGATCACGTCTTTTTGCCCCTGAATGGAACCGAAGTATGACTTCGACCACCCTTGCAGCTTGCTTAGCTCTCCATTCGTGTCTTTGATAATGACAGACTCAACTAAGTAGCGGTAGTGCCAAGGGTTATAGGAAAAGAGCTCTTTACTAGGAAATTCTAGAATAGACTTCACATCAATCTGAATAACTTCACCTTTATAAGACACATCATGCTTCCCAAGATACGTCTCACGGCCAGTAAAGCAAATCAAATCAATGTCACTAAAATCATCAGCTTCTCCTCTAGCTACTGAACCTATTAAACAAGCATACGTACAATACGACATCTCTTCTTGTACATACTTCTTCGCAATTTCTATTAACTCTAAATTTCGAGGACGCATATCGTATAACCCCTCATCTTAAAAGATTTTATCTATAAAGAAAATCAGTCTTGTTGTATGATTCATAGATCACAGAACAACGTATTCTAGTATATGTACTGCAATCATTTAACCGCCTTCTAAGCAATTCCACAATAATTTAAATTTTCCTTCCTCCTTTCTAAAAGTAGGTCTTATTGGATATAATATGTTTCATGATGGCAAAAAGATTTTATTTCAATTCTATTTGCCTTATTCTAATATAGAGACTTAGCTCAAATTGGTACTACTTATTTCTATACCCATTTAAATCTGATTCTAAAAGGGGAATTTGTAAAAAAGGAGTTCAACATGGAAAGAATCTCTCAAATGTGGCATCATTACTTCGGAAATAAGAGAAAGAAATTACAATTTCTACTCTATTTATTCGGGATCATAATCTCTAGTTTAGGATTAGCTTTATTAATCATATCCGCAGCGGGAGTCGCTCCTGGGGATAGTGTTGCAGTAGGGTTATCCGAACGATTCGATATAAAAGTAGGTTACTTTTTAATTGTCGGTTTTATTATTTTAGTTCTTGTGAATTCTTGGATCGAGAAGAAGAGACCTCGGTTCGAGTCCTTATTTCCTATCCTATTGCGTGGTGGAACATTAAACTTATGGCTCTACCAAGTACTTGGAAATATTCGAATGGATGTCTTATGGGCTCAGTGGAGTGTATTTACAATCGGTGTGATCCTGCTTGGTTTAGGAATTGGCATGTATTTACGAGCACCTTTTCCTCACATTCCAGTCGACCATTTTATGATGATTGTAAACGAAAGAACTAATCAGTCGAAACGATTTGTACGCATATTGTTCGAAGCTGCATTGGCTCTCTTAGGTCTTTTCCTTGGTGGTTGGGATGTAGTTGGAATAGGGACTGTTATTACAGCAATTTTCCTTGGCCCAATTATCCAATACTTTTATAACATCACAGAATTTGTTGAAAAGCTTAGTGAGTGAGCGTCATCTTTTGGCGTTCACTTTTTTATAGTCTAGGAAATTATAAAATGCGTGGCTTGTGTATAACTTTTTAATGAGAGCTGGGCCACATCCAGCTCCAGATCCCAGCAACGAAGGGACTTCCCTCGCCTCCGTTCGATAAGTCAACATCAAATTGTTTTACAATTTGTGTTTCCTTTATCTTACTACGGGCTCAGTCCAGTCCCTTCGTTGCTAAACGGGCACTTGCGCTTTTGTTCTTATCAGATGAAAAATAGATTGTCAGCCGAGAAAGGCCAACAATCTATTGAGTGATTTATTAATTAGCACCAACCCATCTCACAGCCCTCAACATACTGAGTGACAGGTTCTTGTTTTGGCTTAAGTTGAAAAATACGCTGATCTTCTGAAAGGAAACCTTGAAGAAGGATATACTCTTTTTGGTTATTGCGGAATGTGACTTCCCCAATTTTCGAACCATTCAAGAACAACTCGAATCCATCACCTTTCACTTTGCCAATGACTTTACTTGTGATATCAACCTTCTCAGTCATTCTCTTCCCTCCTTCATAAAATATAAGCATCCTTATACGTACTTCAAAGGATATTAATATTATTTTATCGCGAAAGGAAGCGAATAAGAACCACATCCTATTAAAATTTTCAAAATATTTAGTTTTTTTCATCTCCATCAAAAGTTGTATATTCTCTTCCTCCCTTTCTACGATTCAAAGTTCAATCCATGCTCTGATTTGTTTTACTCATAACATTTCTACAATAGAGTTACAGATTGAAAAAACAATACAAAGGAGCATGTCGTATGAATCATAAAGTTGTGGTTATTACAGGAGCTTCAAAAGGGTTAGGGAAAGCTTTAACACTTGAATTTGCTAATCGAGGAGCTAAGCTTGGAATTTGTGCAAGAGGTGAAGAAGCTTTACTGGAAACCAAAAATGAAGCTGAGGCACTAGGAGCTGAAGTGATAGCAGTATCTGCTGATGCTTCGAATCCAAATGATGTTGAGCGTTTTATATCCGTAGTGGAGGATCGCTTTGGTCGCATTGACACCTTAATTAATAGCGCATCTAAATTTGGGCATGGACCGTGTCTTCTTGCCGATTATCCACTTCAGCAGTTTGAAGATGTAATACGTGTGAATATATCAAATCCTTTCCTCGTTACCAAACGAGTTCTACCTGGAATGTTAGCTCGTAATTCTGGCTCAATTATAAATGTTACATCAGAAGCAGGGAATACAGGCTTTCGTGAATGGGGAGCTTATGGGATTTCAAAATTTGGTGTTGAAGGTCTTACACAAATTTGGGCAGATGAACTTGATGGAAGTGGTGTTCGAATGAATATGGTCGATCCAGGCGAAATGAACACTGACATGCATGATATTGCTGTTCCAGACTGTAACTATGAATTAGCAGACCCAACTGAGCGTGTAGATGTATTTGTATATTTAAGCTCTGATGATTCTTCCCATGTAAATGGAGAACGCCTTCAAGCTCCATCATTCTCTCTAGAAAAGAGTGATGCATAATGGGTGTTCCTTATTCTTTTGACATACCAGAGTCTTTAAATGCATCTATTCCTGCCGAGCTCCGAACTGGTGCACGAGATCACGTAAAACTTATGGTACTTGATGGTCAAGGAATCACTCATGATCATTTCTTCAATTTGGAACAATACTTTCGTGAGGGTGATACGCTGATCCTCAACAATAGCCGCACGATCCCACCTGTTTTAAAAGCAAAACAAGGACATCATGACATTGAGGTACGACTTTCACGTAAAGTCTCTTCTCATGAGTGGGAAGCCTTACTCATTGGAGATCTCATTCAAACGAACACGCCCATTCGTTTTCAAAAAAGTGGCGTTGAAGCTACCGTGTCAGGACTGGGGAGTGAACCTCCCCTTGTTGTCCTCTCATTTTCATTAGAAGGAACTGAATTATTCGATTTTATTTATCGTTTCGGTACACCAATTCGGTACGAGTATATTGATACTCCTTGGCCACTTGAGATGTACCAAACCGTTTATTCATCTGTCCCAGGTTCCGTTGAAATGCCCTCTGCAGGTCGAGCTTTTTCATGGAGGTTGTTGAAAAAACTTAAGGAAATGGGTGTCCAAATTGGCTATGTTCAACTGCATACCGGATTAAGCTATTACGAACAAAATCGCTGGCCAAACCCCAAAGCACATCCTGAAGCATTTCACGTTTCACAGGAAACTGCACACCTAGTGAATGAGACTAGAAAAAGTGGCGGACGCGTTATCGCAGCAGGCACTACAGTGGTTCGAGCACTGGAATCCTGCATCAATGATGATGGGAGACTGAGTGCTCACCATGGAATAACACGGCTATATGTTGGTCATGGGTATCAAGTTCGCTCTGTAGATGGCTTGCTGACAGGTTTCCACGAACCCGAAGCTAGTCACCTCGATATGCTCACTTCCTTTGTTAAGAAGGATATACTGATGAATGCATATCAAAATGCTTTAAGGAAAGGTTACCTTTGGCATGAGTTTGGAGACATGAACCTCATTTTACTTGGTGATCACTCATGATGAAGGTGCATCATGTAGGGATTCACGTGAGTGATTTAGAGCGATCCTATCGGTTTTATAACGAGTATTTTGGTTTTCAGGCTGGCGAACGATTTTCTTTGGGAGAGGAATCCATTCTCTTTTTGGAAAAGGGAGAAGTGAAGCTTGAACTGTTTGCAAGTGAATCACAACCTGTGCAGACTGAGAACCATTTGTGTTGTCAGGTGGAAAGTGTAGATGAGTTGAGGGTTGAGCTGAAGCAGAAAGGTCTCTTCCCTAGAGAAGGTCCTATTGCAGTAGGGAATGGTTGGAGAACTGTATTCTACGAAGGCCCTGATCATGAGATGATAGAAGTCTTGGAAGTTAAAAGGTGAAAGTTCTCTCTTGAGAGAGGGAGCTTTCACCTTCTTGCTGAGATTAATGATGGTATGGGAAATTTAGGCGCACCTTTAATGGCTTGGGCGTCACTCAGACAGTTGCTCCTTCACAGCATATACCACATGCAATATATCACTCAGCCGCTTCACTTCCACTCGATAACCATGCCGCTCAAACCAGCCACTTAGTTGTGACCGCAGTCCATAGTACTCATCATTTATTTTCCCCATGTATGTTGAAGGGTTTCTAGAAAGAGCTGATTAAGCTGAGGTGTGATCTCCTTTTTCGTTGTATCTTGTGCTTGAATGTATGTTTCGAGATGCTCAACTTCTCTTTCTATAAAAGCATGTAAAATAGGACTACGATCTACATATATTTGCCCATCTTGACTCTTTTTCACTTCTTTCAAATAATGAAGGGCCTGTTTTACACCAGGATGTAGTAACAAATCATTTAACAGCTTATCAAAATGAATGGGAGGTGCCTTTTTATAGGTCTCAATCCATTTACACATCAAGATCGGACGCAATACGTGAAGATACTTTTTCACTTTTACCTCATCTTGCATTAGATAATCTTTCACATTCCCTTTTGCCATGTGAAAATAATGAAATAGCACTGGAACTGGTGAGAATACCTCAACCTCCAATTGTTTAATCGAATTTAAGAAAAAAGAGTCAGAGATGTAGACAAGTTCTGATTGCAACCACTCAAACAACGGTGGATTTGATTTCCGGAACAGTTTCAGTGTTTTTTGCAGATCCCATCCATTCATATCGAGTAAATCATCTACAGGCAATTCAATCACATCTCGCTGCTGATCAATAGATAAATACCACACTGGTTTATGTATATAAATAAATCGAATATCATAATCACTTCGAGGGGCATGTAGTCCGTAAGCTCGACTACCCGCATCACAAGCGTATAAAACTTTGACGTTATGCTGTTTTTCAATTTGCTCGATATGGTGAAGGATATGATCTTTCACCTGTCTCACCTTCTTTTTTCTTTTATTGTTTCTGTTTATCTGTGATAGAATTCATTTGCCTTTTCATAGACACGGCCCTCTAATCTACTAGCTAAACTTCCACTATCATACAAGTACTTTTCTGGAGCAAATTCTCCCCAAGGCTCCACCTTTGTTGGGATCTTATGGCTGATTACGTCGTAGCCTAAAGTAGCCCGAAGATCTAACGTAAACATTATTGGACTTACAAAAGCTTGCTTTCCATATTTTGAGTCCTCGGTAGTATGATGGCAGAGTACACCTCCATACACCTCAACTTTCATACTAGAGAGAGTCTCGTACCCTGAAGTCATATACGAGCAAAAATATCTTGGTTCTTCTTTCTCTTCTTCAATAACAGTGGAAACAAAATCGTCATCTTCATATGTATCTTTAACATAATCCCCGATCGCCTCATCGATTTCCTGAAGATCCACTAGGACTGGAGTTGAACTACCCTTCTGGTTACACCCAACTAAAAACAAAACCAAAAACACAGATAAAAATAAAGCCCGTTTCATACTCTCTCCCTTTCCTATTCACATTCATAATATTAGATTTTGAGGTATTTTCAGGAAATAGGCAAGGGGCTATCGATTGAAAAACCCCACCAAGCTATCAAAATAGCCTAGTGGGGTGTATATTAATTCGCATCAGCTTGTGGCTCGGGCTCTTCGAAACCTGGTCGCAAAACCGTTTCAAAAATGGATCGATATTCTGGGATCCCAGCATCTTGTTCATATGCTTGTTGTAGTTGACGGGTTATTACACCTGGTTTCCCATCAGCGATGAACTTATCATCTACTTGTGTAATTGGCATAACCTCTGCTGTACTACTTGATAAGAACAATTCATCCGCTTCTTGAATGTGCTCAAGGGTGAAAGGAATTTCCTTAAACGGAATATCAAGCTTTTCACAAAATTCCTCAATACGCATACGCACACAACCATGCAAAATGTTCTTTGTAGCAGGGTGTGTATAAATTGTACCGTCCTTGACTAAATAAGCATTTGCAGAACTACACTCCGTTACTTTCCCTTCTTTGTGTAGGATCGCTTCGAAGCTTCCTTGCTCTTTTGCCTCTTGCTTCGCCATGACATTTGGTAACAGATTCAAGCTCTTGATATAGCATAGTTCCCAACGAATATCAGGGTGCGTAATGACAGAGACGCCTTCACGCATTGGTTCTAGCTTACGTGGTACGTCTTTCACATAAGCGTAGAGATTCGCTACAACCCCTTCAGGAAAGACGTGATCTCTAGGAGCTGAGCCACGTGTGATTTGAAGATACATTTTCGCATCTCCCGTTACATGGTTCATCTCTAACAATTGATTCAGCTTTTGATACAGCTCTGCCTTTTCAAATGGAACCTCTATCTTTATAGCTTCAGCTGAGCGATACAGTCGCTCTACGTGTTCATCCATCAAGTAATATTCACCATCATATATTCGGACAACCTCGTACACACCATCCCCGAATTGTAAGCCTCGCTCTTCAAATGGATAGTTAAGCTCTTCGTTGTTCACATATTCCGTTTGTGTTAAAACGTATGGTTTCATTGTCATCATGCATCCTCCTGTCTGAAAGGGAGTATATTTTATCCTATTCCAACTATTGTTTTAATGTACACAAATATAGTTCACAATAGTTTATCAAACCTTCTCCCTTATGTGTATCATCAAAAAGTCATATGTTGTAATACAATTGAAATACCCTTATAGTAACGTGATCACACATGAATTGGTATTTAAACAAAAAAACGCTGGACCTCACTTACAAGCCCAACGTTTTTTATTTACGTATCAACGGAATGCTTCCTTCTATAATGGAGTTTTTTAATACCAAACGCTATCCCTCGAATCAATACATACACACCAAAAAAAACAAAGAATCCAACAACACCAATGGCTGCATCATCAAACTCCATATTCCCGCTTCCTGTAATTCCTTGTTGAATTTCTAGAGCAAACACAAATACAAGAACCATCGTAAATGTATATATAAACGAGATCGCTGTAATACTCCATTTCGAGAGAACACGAAAAGCAATATGTACCAAGAGGAAGCTTAAAAATCCAAAGAACCCAACAATCCAAAAATGAAGTTCTTTATCGGTTAACCCTAATCCAAAGGTCTCAGATAAATATAAAAACAGATCATGAAATGTATCTACGATTTTGGCTAAAAACAAAATGACATCCTTCATAACATTCACCTCAATATAAGCTTAAGTTGTTCATTATCCCGCATTTTCACATTTTAAACTTCTTCTTCATTAAATATGGAAATCTCTTCTAGTAGCTTTTCAGTTTATATGATAAAGTTAAAGATAAACTTTTCGAATAGGGGGGATAGTGGAATGAACGCTTTACCAATACATCAATCATTTGTCGACAAAGTAATTGAAAAAACCAAACAGGATCAGCGTCTCGTTGGCGTAGCTATGGGAGGCTCTTGGCTCTTCGGGGATATGGATGAATTTTCGGACTTGGATTTTGTGATTGTGTATGATCCTAAATACAAAGAAGAGATCATGCATAACCGTGACGCTTTTGCAGGTCAGTTCGGCGATTTATTATCCTCTTTTACAGGTGAGCATGTAGATGAGCCTCGTTTAATTGTATGCTTATATAACGATCCTTTGCTACATGTTGATTATAAATTTATTACACTAGATGAGCTCTCGGTTCGCGTTGAGGATCCTGCTATTTTGTGGGAGCGAGACTCTGCTCTTTCACAAGTAATCGTGCAAACAAAAACTTCATTCCCTTACCCAGATTTTCAATACATCGAAGACCGTTTTTGGCCATGGATTCATTATTGCTCTGTAAAATTAGGTCGTGGAGAAATTTTCGATCTCTTGGGAACAATTCACTTTTTCATGAACCATATTATCGGACCTATGGTTAAAATCAAAAACGGATATAAACCAAATGGAACTCGTCACTTAGAAAAACAAGCTGGCGAATATTACGATCGCCTCGTAGCTTGTGCTCCAGCTCATGATGAAAAGGATTGCGCAGTAGCACTACTCACTATAGTTGAGCTTTATGAGGAGTTAAAAGAAGAACTAATGGATGAAACGATTCAACGAAATGATCGGACAAAGCAGGTCTGCGAAGCCTATTTGAAAAGCATTACAAATAAGATTTTGCAGTAGAAGTGGGACCACTCGACGATTTCGTTCAAGGGTGGTAATATAAAAGTAGAAGAATCATACAATAAAAAAGCGACCGTAGCAGCAACTACGATCGCCCAAAATAGTGTTCCCTCAAGGGGATCAGCCTATTGGAATAAATAGACCTCGCCCGATACGCCAATATTAGGGGGTCTATTTATTTTGGTCTTTTGTTAACTCAACAATAAGCTTCACCACAAAACCTAACAACCCAACAAGAAACATACCTGCTGAAAACAATATCATTAGGATATGGTAAAGTTCTATAGGCCACACCCCCTTTCTTTTGGGGATATAGCCGACCGCCCTAATATCGCGAACACTATTTGCCAACTAGTATAACACAATGCTTTACCAGTTCATTCCTTCTATAGAACTATTCCTCTTGCTTTCCTTCATCATTATCCCTTCTGAATCACAATCGCCTGACGCCCCATCTGATCCCAACCACGGATAAATGCCTTTTTATTTAACTTTCGGTGCTTTGTCCCCGTGAGCGGATCGTTAATGTAAACGTTGTGTTCATCAAAGCCTGTAATGACCACCGAATGTTCATGATAGGTGATATCAACTGGACCATCCTGGGTTTGCCACTTCATCCAATGCTTTTTAGATAAACGATCAAAGCTTGAATTTTGGATCACCCATACAGGAACCCCTTGGGATACATGCTCCAAAATCACGTTGAAACTTTTCCCGGTTAAGTCTACAGCTCGGTCTTTGGCATACACCTGTGCAAGCTGGTGAATAGGCTTATGATAAACACCTAGTCCTGGCTTTTGAAAACTGTACATATCACCTACAAAGCCACGATTAGGGTTCCCGAACTTCACTTGGCCATTTTTGACTTGATAGGGTGTGGGATCTCGTTTTACTTTTTTGGCAAGTTCATTTTTTCCTACATTAATCCCGTTATGCTGTAGAATCATAGCGAGACTCGTGACCTCACATCCTCTTGGAAGTTCCGGCATTTGTCGGATGATCGGCACATCAAGTTTGATTGAGGTAGATAAAGGTTGGGTGAATCGACTTGCCGTAAACTTGTAGGTTTTTTGTGTTAGTGATATTTTGTGGATAGCGTGATCACGTGAAGAGCGTATGTTTTCTGCTTGTACCTGAGTAAAAAGGATTGTGCATATTATGTAACTTATAATGACTGACTTCATGCCCTTCACCTCCATTTAGATGTTGCATATAGTTTTCCCGAGGTATTTAGCATTATGAAAATTGGGTACAAATAATAACAAAATGAAAGGAGGCTAATCATGAAGCGAAAAAATTATTTAGATCAATTTTATACCGTTGATGAAGAGTCTGGGGATTACATTATAGAAATAGCGATTCAAGAGTACGATGACATTTTTAACAACTGGGACTCATCAGTTTATAACATTCGTGACCTTGACAGTAGTTTAAAGGCTTTTATTGAGGAGTGCTCCCGAGATATTGATATTAATAAAAAGATATCCTTACGTTTTAATATCAGAAAAGAAACAAAGGATCCAGAGTTAGAAAAGACGATCTCTAATGGGATCCGTAACTTCTTTGAGTACTATTGGTACATAACGAAGCGCCGACTTCGAGAACGTAATAAGAAAGCTATCATGTTTATTTGTGTTTCTTCATTATTTACAATTACATCCTTCTTATTGAAGAATGATATCGATCCGAAATTATTCCAACATTTTATCTTAGAGAGCCTTACCGTTGGCGGCTGGATATTCATGTGGGAAGCTTTTTCCTACTTGTTTATTCAAAGCAATGACGAACGCAAAAAGAAAAAAGAATACAAAAGACTCATCAAAGCACCTATGCTTTTCCGATATAAATAGTTGTAGAATACGGTAAACCACTTCTCACTCGGAGGATAAGACATGTATATACTATTATTGCTTTTTGGACCAACTCTCATGATCTTCCTAGGACTCCAGGTCATGAGTAGTGTTCCTCTTACGTTCATCCTATTTTATGGATGGCTATTGTTTCTTCCTTTTATAGAACGAATGTGGATAAAGAATGAATCATTTCAATTGGCAACTTCATATATGGGATTTAAGCAAAACTCTCAATCTATGAAATTAGGTATAGGAAGTGGCGTCCTGGCCTTCATCTCCATTTTTGGAGGGCTGGCGTGGCTACAAAAATACGTTATAAATGTTGAAGAGTTGTTGATACTACTAAAGGAATGGGGATTTTCCGGTAACATTGTCCTATGGCTCATTCTGATTCTTGTTGTAATCAATCCAATTCTAGAGGAACTTTATTGGCGAGGCTTTATGCATCAAAAGTTATCATCACACTTTCATACATACATCGTCACCTTATTTACTGCCACTTTTTATAGCCTTTATCATTTTTTATCGGTTATCCCAATGTTCGAGTGGCCATGGAATGTATTTTCTGTAATTCCTGTTTTTCTAGCCGGAGTATTCTGGAGTTATATGAGGCAAAAATGGAATACGATTGTTGGCGGGATTATCAGTCATGTTTTAGCTGACTTAGGGATTATATTTGTTTATTTGTTTTTTGTGGCCTAACTGACCATAAAAGAGGTCCAAACTAAAAAAGATTGGACCTTTACCGTAAAATATTAAAACCTCTAACCTTCGTACTTGTAGCGACCCGAGGTGACATCAACCGTGTCTTACTGATTGTATAAAGCAAAAGCGCTGTCCATATCAATGTAAAAGAAACCAAATGAACATTTGTAAATGGCTCACCGTACAAGAAAACCCCAAACAGCAGCATAATCGTTGGAGCAATGTACTGCAAGAAACCTACCATCGATAACGGAACGCGTTGTGCTCCGCTTGCAAATAATAATAGTGGTATAGCCGTCATAACCCCTGCTCCAATTAATAGCCAAGTGACGAGTGGGGAAATGGTAAGTGATCCTCCCCCACCCCAGTGTGTATTCGCTAGGAATAACAAGGCAACGGGTGTAACGATCATCGTCTCAATCGTTAGGCCAAACATCGCACTCAGCTTAACCGTCTTCTTCAACAATCCGTACATCCCAAAGCTCAAAGCTAAGAAAATTGCTACCCATGGTACCTGATGAAAATGATAGATAAGATTGCCAACTCCTAATGCCGCTAGGAAAAAGGAAACATACTGAACCTTCGTCAATTTTTCTTTCAACACAATCATTCCAAGCACGATACTTACGAGCGGATTTATATAATACCCCAAACTCGCTTGAACGACGTGATCAGAGTTCACTCCCCATATATAAGTAACCCAGTTGATACTGATCATAATTGATGCAAGTGTAATGCCAATTAATTTCTTTTTATGTTTTACAATATCCTTACACTCTGCCTTGAATTTCGACCAGTTCTTTGTGAAAAAGACGATGCCCAGCATAAACAAGAATGACCATACAATACGATGGGCCAAAATTTCAGCTGCCGGAACAACCTGAACCATTTTCCAATAAAGAGGCAATATCCCCCACAACACATAAGCTCCTGCTGTATAAAGAACGCCCAGTTTATATTCTTGCTGACTCATATATTTAAGACCTCGTTTCCCCAAGTTCAATTCTCTTCACACAGTATAAAATATGATCCTTGATAAGGAAATGAATTTATTTACAATATTAAGAAACTTATTCTGAATCAAATCGTAAATATACATAAGAGATTAAGAAAGGAGATGGATATGAGACGTTTTATCTACTTTGCCTTATGGATGGTTGTAATAAGTATAACTTTATATTTCGGCACAAAATTACAATTTCATTTTAAACAACAAACCGAGATGACTTATAATCCAATTCCTCAAGTCATATTTGGAACGTTATTCCCTGTATGTATTGGGATATTGTTAAAGATCCCAGGTATATGGGATCAAAGAAAACGAACAAAATGGGGAGTGGATTGGGCGAAATTAATAGTAGTTGGAGTACCTTGCCTCTATTTCACCCTAGGTCTAATCTTAGTTTATACATCCATAATTCCTATTCTACCTTTATTATCCTATGCTACGAGCTTTGGGTTTCCTATGCTTCATATCGTGGCAGGCATTGTATTGGGCTATGTTTTATTAGATAGCATACGTATTCCCAAGGTTGAAGAGACAAGTAAAAATGACAGTAGCACCTCGTCAAAATTCATTTAATAATAACCCCTGAGTGCAGTTAGATGCCACTCAGGGGTTATTTAATTTAGTTTGTTTCCTCTTAAACTCCTTATTCCATTACAAAGTCATACAGAAAAAAAACTATTCATTTCAGCATAATTTCCTGATATTCACAGAAACTATACCCGGGTGATTCCTATGCGTTCCAGAAAAGGAAAATCAAAAAAACAAAATCATATAATTACGGATGTTCATGATTATACTCAAATCCAAATTAATCATGATATCCATGCAAATATCGAACAATTGAAGTATTTGTTAGGTGACAGTCCAGACCTTGTAGCGAGAATTGAACAAGATTCCCCTGTCCCCTATGCTTATGCTTATTTAAAGTCGTTAGCGGATGAGAATAGTGTTAATGAATTTGTTGTTCAACCCCTAATTAACTGGGACAAACCAACCGAACAATACAACCATAACTTATCTTCTATCCATTTGATAAAAAAGCATATTGCTGTGACATGCGCCTTTAAAACAAATTCTCGATTCCAAGAGGTCGTGGACAGCATTTTAGATGGAGCAGTCGTCTTATTTATTCAAGATTCTTCTCTCTCGCTAGAAATTCCTGTGGAAGAAAACCCAGGATTCAGGAAAATAGAAGAGCCCAAAATCCAAACCGTTGTAAGAGGACCTAGAGAAGGGTTTATCGAGGATTTAGATTCTAATATTTCTTTGATTCGAAGGCGGATTAGGTCTCCAAAATTACGCTTTATCCCTATGAAGGTTGGGAAGGAAACATCCACTAAAATTGTCGTTTCTTATTTAGAAGGAAAAGAAGACCAAGACGTATTATCTACCGTAATGGAACGTCTACGAAAAGTAGATAAGAATAAAATCTTAGATAGTGGAATGCTCGAGGAGCTCATAGAGGACCCAGGGTACACACCTTTTCCGACAATTAAAGCAACCGAACGCCCGGATTCCGTAGCTGGTGAGATTTTAGATGGCCGAATTATTATTGTTGTAGATGGCAGTCCTTTTGTCTTAATAACACCCGCAACTTTTGTATCCTTTTTCCATAGTGCAGAGGATTACTACGAAAAGTTTGATTTGGCTACATTCCTTCGACTTATTCGACTACTAGCCTTTTGGGTTTCCATAGCCCTCCCATCGACCTATATTGCTGTCACTACGTTTCATGCGGAGTTGCTACCTACCAACATACTCATAAACTTAGCAGCTCAACGAGAAGGGGTTCCATTCCCAGCGTTTTTGGAAGTTTTTATGATGGAGATGATTTTTGAGTTACTTCGTGAAGCAGGGATACGAATGCCGAGGCCAATCGGTTCCGCCATTTCCATTGTTGGTGCGCTCGTAATTGGGGAAGCTGCTGTACAAGCTGGCTTAATATCTCCAGCCATGGTCATTGTCGTCTCATTAACTGCTATTTCGAGTTTTATAGCTCCTTATTACTCTTTCAGTGGTACTGTCCGTTTGTTAAGGTTTTTGTTTATCCTTTTTGCAACGTTTGGAGGATTTTTTGGAATGTCTGTTTTAACCGTCGCTATGATCATACACCTTTCCAATGTAACAAGCTTCGGGAAATCCTATTTAGCTCCTGTGGCTCCTTTTTCGTTGCCACGCATGAAGGATGTATTAATTCGATTTCCTCAGTGGTGGGATAAAACACCCTTGTATAAGTTCCTTCAGAAAGTAAAAAAACGAGCAAGGAGATTTGAGCAATGATTCGTTACAGTGCTATCACCCTTCTTCTACTTATTCTTTTGGGCTGTACAAATACAGGCAGTGAAGAGCTGAATATTCAAGCCATTGTAACTGCTATAGGCTTTGACAAGGCAGAGGATGATAAGGTTTCTGTACATTTTCAAGTCGTATATCCAGGTGGATCTACCCAGCGACAAGGAAGTGCACCACAGGGGGGGTCCGGAAACGCTGTTTATACGTACACAATTACGGCAGAATCAATGATTGAAACAGTGGATAAGGCAAGAAACTTATTACCAAGGAAATTGTTTTTCCCTCACATACAAATGATCGTTTTCGGAGAAGAGTTTGCAAGAGATGTAGGTTTTTCTTATATGGTTGATTACATGGAACGAGATAACGAAGTTCGTGATGAGATTATGGTTTTTACAGCTAAGAATGATACAGCTAAAAACATTATGTCTGTGTACACTTCTTTAACAGCTAACCCCAGTGAAGGTACTATTAATCGAGTTCAAAACACTTACAGTCCTATGGGCCTAAAGGATGGGATTTATCTTGAGGACATTATACAATGGGCATATGGACATCACCATGACCCTGTAACCATGGGAATTAGTCGGTCTAACCCTGATGCTCAAGCTTCGAATGATGAAGCTCTAAAAAATATCCATGCCAATCAAAATGCTTATGATTTAACAGGAATTCCTTTATATAAAAAAGATAAACTAGTGGATTGGTACACAATTAAAGAGTCAAAAGGCTGGGCACTCTTACAAGACAGAGTAAAAGAAACACTAATTATAACAGCTAATTGCCCTAACGAAGAAGAAAAAAAGTTTGGGTTACTCCTAAAGGATATAAAAACCAAAAAAGATGCTAAAGTTAACGGTTCTCAAGTCACGATTACAGTAGCCCTAGATGGCAGAGGAATTTTAAGAGAAGTGAACTGTAAAGGGAAAATTAACGATCCTAAGTATTTAACAAAATTACGAGATACAATTAATAGCCAAATGGTCAGCTATATCCATATGGCAATTGAAAAATCTAAAGAGAATGAAGTAGATTCTTTTGGGTTTGGTCAGTACTTATACCGACATAAACCAAAGGACTGGAAGAGAATTCAAGAGGATTGGTACACCATATACACATCTAGCTTAAAAGTTGATGCTACAAGCAATATTGAATTGTCTGGAGTTGGTACGAGAAGGAGGAGTGTGCATGAACCAGATCAACAAAACAAATAAATGGGTACTTGGTATTGTATGGATTTATGCAATCACTTTGGCTATTGGATACCTCAATGGCTACAACTTATTCCCTATCACCCAATTGATTCGTTCCATTTTTGAACCTATTCACATTAGCATATTTGGTGAAGCCACATGAAACATACCATCACACATATCCAACTATTTTTTATAACAACGAACTTTATCATTGGTAGCTCACTTCTTTTAGCACCTATTACAACGGGATCCGTTGCCTATGAGGATGCTTGGTTATCCATGATATTAGCTGTAATAGCAGGTCTTCTGTTTAATCTTCTCATTCTCTATCTAATTAAAAAAAATAACTATTGTTCTCTATTTGAAATCGTGGATCATGCCTTCGGAAAATGGGCAGGAACGATTATAAATTTCATTATTATTCTGTTTACAATTCACCTTTGTGCACTTGTGGTAGGGAATACAGATGATTTTATGGTCGTGATTAAACCTGATACATCACCACAATTTTATCAGACCCTAATGATAGCACTTGCTATGTATTCTGCGGTAAGTGGTTTAAAGTCTCTTGGAAAAACCAATGAAACGATGAGTATTTTGTTGTACTTTGCATTTGCTGTATCTTTCATCCTTTTACTACCTAATGTTGATATGAATTACTTTAAACCCTTCCTTTATAGAGGTTGGGTTCCTGTGATTCAAGGTGGATACAATACTTTAGGAGTTCCGTTTCTTGAGTTAATTTTACTTAGCACTTTGTTTACTTTTGTACAAGATAAGAGAAAAATAAAAACCGCGTATATAAGCGGGCTCCTTGTAGGTGGCGGAGTCCTTATTGCCTTTGTAGCATTCGCTATTGGAGCTGAAGGATCCTATATGATTCAAAGGGAGACATACCCAACCTACGCCTTAATGCGAGACATTCATTTTACGGCTGTGTTTCAGCGTATTGAGATTCTCATTGGAATAGTATGGATATTTGTATTATTTGCGAAGATTGCCGTCCTATTTATTATTGTTATGTTGGGAATTCAACACCTTGGAAGAACATTAGGCTATAACGCCTATATTGTTCCAATGGCCATTATCATTTGGACGGTTTGTAACTTAACACATGAGAACATTATTGAAAACACAGATTTTGTCGGTAAGAGTTGGACCCTTTACTCCTTCTCCATTTATTTGATGGCTATCTTTAGTATGGTCGTTGGGTTTATTAGAGGGAAAAACTCAGGAGGTTTAGATTCATGATGTAGAAGACAAAAATGACGTTTCATTGATAGCCATACGATTAGGAAGTGATGAATTTGTTTGAGTTTTTCAGAAGCCAAGAATCACTTACCCTTTTGCAATGGGCGTTACGAGCTGTTGTTGGCTTTTTCTTTTTAGTGTTTATCGCCAAAATTATGGGGCAACGTTCAATATCCCAGCTTCGTTTTTTAGACTTTGTTATGGCATTATTACTCGGAAACATTATGGCCCACCCCTTATCAGATGAAGGACTAGGGTTAACGGGGTCCATGGTAACCATGAGTGTCTTAACCGTACTTTACCTGTTTGGTGTATTTTTAAGCTTACGATGGTCGCCTTTTAAAAAGCTTTTTGATCCACCACCTATAACCTTAATTGAGAAGGGAACCATTTACTACAGAAATTTAAAAAAAGCTCGAATTACGGTTGAGAGTTTGTTAACAGAGTTAAGAAAGGAGAAAGTCGAGGATATTCAGAGAGTGGCTCTGGCTTTATGGGAGCCAGGTGGTACCATTTCCATATTTGTTGAACCAAAATATCAACCTCTCACACCTTCTGACATGGGGATGTTTACTCAACCTTTTGATCTTCCTAGGATTATTATTAAAGAAGGAAAAATCAATTATAATGAGCTTGAACTTCTCGGTAAAAATGAAGAATGGTTATTCAATCAACCTGAGATGAAAAGTATAGCTCCCAAAGATATATTACTTGCAACCCTGAATCATAAAGGGCAGATCAGTGTTAGTACATATCATTAGACGAGCAATATAAAAAAGATCGACAGCTCAACGATGACTGTCGATCTTTTCTATTATCCATTCTCCCTACATACTTCGCCTTCAACTGCTTCACTTTTATCTTTTGAAAAGAACCAACCACCTAAAGCAATTAAAATCAGTACAGCATAGAAGGTAATTTTCCAAGCTGGAGATTTTGCAAAGCCTTCTGATAAAACAGCTAATTCTGGGTGTGATAGTGTATAAACAGCAAGTTTAACACCTACCCAACCTACAATAAGGAAAGCTGCAACTTCCAGTCCTGGTCTAGATTGCAGTAACTTCACGAACATATTTGCTGCGAATCGCATAATTATAAGTCCAATCAATCCTCCAGCAAAGATCACCAGAAACTTACCACCATCTAGTCCGCCGATTTGTGGAAGATTTGTATTTGGAAGTGTTACCGCTAATGCAACTGCCGCCAAAATCGAATCCACCGCAAATGCAATGTCTGCTAATTCTACTTTAAAAACTGTAGCCCAGAATCCTTTAGGCTTTTCTTCTTTTTGTTCTGGATCCTTCTCTTTCCCAAGCTTTTTCCGAATGATATGGTTGATCGCAATGAACAACAAGTACGCCGCTCCGATTGCTTGAACCTGCCATACATCTACTAAGAATGAGATCACAAACAATGAACCAAATCGGAACACAAACGCTCCGGCTAACCCATAAAATAAAGCTTTCTTACGCTGCTCCTCTGGCAAGTGCTTAACCATAATGGCCAGAACAAGCGCATTATCTGCAGCTAATAAACCTTCCAATGCTATTAAAAGTAATAATACCCATCCGTACTCCATCAAAACTGCGAATTCCATAACTCAAACTCCTCCTTCAATTGTAAAGGTCGTTTTCTAGTTATGTGGGCAATAAAAAACCTTTACCACATTTGGTAAAGGTTTTTCGACATAAAAAGACCTTTACCCACACAGGTAAAGGTCTTGCTAACAACGGTACGTTGCCAACAAAGCCGAGAGTATGGAAACTCCGAAATGACGACTTTGCTGTAAAAGCTACTCCCCTTTAGGAGAAAACGATTCATTTGTTACTTTTATCATAATTGAATCGGTTTTTTTTGTCAATTATATTTTCTACAAGACTATTCCTTTACACCACCGCTTGTTAATCCAGAGACAATCTGCTTTTGGAAGAACAATACAATTAATAGAGTAGGAATCGTTACGATGGTGGTTGCAGCTGCCACTTGACCCCATAAAATTTCAAATTGAGTTTGTAAAAAGGATATAGCTACCGGAACTGTTTGATATTCAGGTTGGGCATTTATTGTAATAGCCAACACAAACTCATTCCACGCAATAATAAACACAATAATAGCTGTCGTAAACACTCCAGGTGCAGCTAATGGGAAAACAATTTTATATAACGTTTGAAAAGGTGTTGCCCCATCTATTCTTGCTGACTCCTCAAGCGCTAATGGAATTTGATTAAAATGCGTCACTAAAATCCAAACAGCCATTGGCAATGTTATGGTTGAATAAGGTAAAACGATGAAATAACTATTCGTCCATCCCAAATCTATAAATAGGTTGTATACTGGCCCTATTATGATCATCTGAGGAAACATAGATACGGCTAATACAATTCCTAGAAGAATACTTTTACCTTTAAATTGAAAACGTGAAATAGCATAGGCTGCAAAAGTGGCGACACCTATAATGTAAATAGTTGTAGTAAATGAAACGATTAAACTATTCACTATCGCTCGAAAGATCCCTTTTTCGAAAATCACTTGTTTGTAATGTTCTAATGTTGGATCATCTGGAATAATGCCAAATGCATTATCTCCAAAAATTTCTCCTGTACTCTTAAAGGAGGTCACGAGGATCCAGAAAAAAGGGAAGACAACAACGATTAAATAAATGGTTAACATAATCCAAAATGGCCAGCTACGATTTGAACGATTGGGGTGCGTATTGAATTTTGCCAACGTGATCCCTCCTTTAATTTTTCTCCATTAGATCTGTACCCAATACACGTACGAAAATAATTGAAATAATGGCTACAAAAACAAACATAATGATCACAATAACTGAACCGTATCCAAAGTCGGTTTGACCAAACATGACCTTATAGGAATACATGGATAGTGTTTCAGTAGCTCCCCCAGGTCCTCCACCTGTTAAAACATAAATCAAATCGAATACCCGGAAAGCATCCAACGTACGGAAAAGTAAAGCAACCAAGATGGATGATTTTAATAATGGGAGCGTTACACGGAAGAATTGCTGTATTTTAGTAGCTCCATCAATGGCACCTGCTTCATATAAGGATTTGGGGATGGTTTGTAACCCTGCCAATAATAAAATGGCCATATATGGAGTCGTTTTCCAGACATCAGCAAGAATCGCAGCTGACATTGCTCCAGTTCCTGTTTGAAGCAAGTCGGTAGGAGCACCAATCAAGCCAATTTTCGAAAAGATGAGTGCAACGATTCCATATCCTCCATCATAAAGGTAACTCCACATTAAAGCCCCCACTGCTGTTGGGATTGCCCACGGAATTAAAGAAGCTGTCCGAATAAATCCTTGGCCTTTCATAGCTTTATTCATGATGAGTGCCATACCGAGTCCAAGGATGAGCTCAAAAAATACAGATATAATCGTAAAAATAAATGTATTGATTGTAGCTGTATGAATACGATCATCTTTTAAAGCTTTTACGTAACCATTAAATCCAATGAAATTTGACTGGACAAGACTATTGTTAATGTCTTCAACAAGCAAAGGTAAGTTTTTCGGGTCTGTGAGTTTATATTGATCTTTTAAGTCTTTAACCAGCTTTTTCGTCTGCTCATAAGCAGTTTCTATTTTCTTGGTTGTATCCCCATCAATCTTTGTTACTTCCTTTTGACCTTCAAATTGCTTATCAATCTCATTAATTTGTTTGAGTGTTTCCTTTACTTCCTGCTTATTCTCTTCTGAAAATTTCTCCATGTCTTGTGTTAGTAAGCGATCTACATAAAAAGCTGTTTCATGATAAAGATCAGGATTAAAACGCTCACTCAAATATAGACCTGATTTCGTTCGATCATTTAATTGATAGTCAAAAAAGCTATATGTAAAAGATTGAACAACAGGCCAAAGAGAAAAAATTCCTATTAAAATGAGAATAGGGAGGATAAAAAGAAACTCTCGTAATCCCATCTTTTTCATCAATCATGTCCCCCTTCCCAAATCATTCATTGTGGTAGAAGAAAAAGGACTCTTTATCGGAGCCCTTCTTCACCTGTTTATGATCTTTTTACTCTTTACTTAGTGAACTTTGGATTTTTTTAACAGCAGCATCTAATCCTTCACCTGAACTCAAGTATTTATGAGTAGAGACTTGAATTGTATCAGATACTTTAGAGTAGTTTGGTGTAACTGGACGAGCAATAGTAGACTGTAGTGCATTTTTGAAACCTTTAAATGTTAATAATTCATTTGAATTTAAAACGTCCTTGTCTTCAAGAAGTGGGTTATATCCTGGTAGATATCCACCTTCAGTAGACATGATCTTCTGCCCTTTTTCTCCTGCTAGGAATTTCACAAATTCCCAAGCTCCCTCTTTCTTCTCTGAATTCGCATTAATACCTAGTAACCAACCGCCTACAGCTCCTCCATTTGGTAGTGGTGCTACATTCACATTTTCAACAGCAACTTTTGCACCACTATCTTCAGGGTTTTTCAAGCGCCCGTACATGTAAGGCCAGTTACGCGCAAATACAGCATTACCATTTTCAAAAGCTGTATGAGTTTCACCTTCTGTAAAGCTTAATATATCATCTGGCGTCCAATCAGCTTTTGTGAAGTTGTACATGGTTTGAAGGCCTTTTTTAGTATTTTCAAACTGACTAGTAAACTCTGCAGCGTTTACGGTTAAGCCTTCATATTGTTTAGACTGGTAAACAAAACCTGTTTTTGTGTTATTTTTACCTGTATATTTTTCTGCCATTTTACCTAGTTCTTCATACGTATAATCACCAGAAATCAGCTTTTGCGCATCTTCCTTCGATACAATATCTTTACGGAAGTACAACAAACCTAAGTCTGGGAAATATGGTAAGGTATATTGTTTTCCTTTATAGTTACCTGAGGTCATAGAACCAGAGTTGAATTGACTAGCTTTCATACCTGCTTTATCCATGTTCATGTCAATTGGCTCAAGGTAACCTGCACCTGCAAATTCCCCTGCCCATACAACATCCATAGAAAGGACATCGTATTCACTTGAACCACTAGATAGAGAAGTTAATAGCTGATCATGCATTTGCTGAGAATCATTAGTCATCTGAACCCACTCAACTTTATACTTATCCTGGCTATTATTAAATTTCTCAATTGCTTTTTTCGTTGCTGGTGTGTTGTCATTCTGCGCAGCAAACTTGATGACAGTCTTTTCTCCTGAACCGCTATTACTAGAGTTATCATTACTATTTTCGTTAATTTCAGTATTTGTGTCTTCTGAGTTCTGAGCATTATCAGAACTATCACCACTACAACCTGCCATGACTAACGCAAACATAGCAAATGCGATGAACATGATTAATTTCTTTTTCATCTTCATTGACCTCCTTATTAAAATCTTTATAAATGTATGACTTTGATTTTAGTATGGAATCGCTTACAATTATACTAAAATCTTTGAAAATATACTAAATATTTTAACAATTGTAGGGGGGTCTTATGAGCTCATCTATTAATCAATCTATGGTGGATCAATTCAACCAAATCCGCCTAGAAAACTACAGAAATCAGTATCTTCATCCATCTTATATACTTGAAAGACAACTGATGGAAGCAATGAAAAATGGTCATCTTACTAAGGCAACAAATATATTAAAAAGTATCAATCAGAACCAAAAACCAAAGATAGCACCAACTTCTCTTCGTTCATTAAAAAACTCATTAATTTGCTCTGCTACATTGTTTACGCGGGCGATCATTTACGGAGGTGTCGACCCTGAAACAGCGTTTAATCTAAGTGATGCTTATATTCTTGAAATTGAGCGTAAAGAAGATTTTCATAGTTTATATCAATTAGAATACGATATGCTTACTCATTTTATCGAATTATTAAATGAACAAAAGACACTTCCTTATGGTCAAATTGTTAATCAATCTATTCAATACATTCATGATCATATATTAGAGGAACTTTCATTAGAAGTAATTGCAAGCCAGAGTTATATTAGCCCTAGTTATTTGTCGCACCTTTTCAAAAAAGAGGTAGGGGAATCCATTATTCAATTTATTAATAGAAAAAGAGTTGAAGAATCAAAATATTTTCTTTTATATACATCAACTTCTATATCAGATATAGCAATCTTATTTCACTTTTGTAATCAGAGTTACTTTACTTCTCTCTTTAAAAAGTTCACAGAATTAACACCAAAAGAATTTCGTGAACAATATATATCTTTCTAGTTGCTGGGACCTTGCCATGGTACGGGCGATATTTTAAGAAATGCAGGCGATCTCCGGCCGGTACAGGCGTTCTTTGTATAGATTCAGGCGATTTTGGCACGATGCGGGCCGTCTTCCCACTTTTCGGGCGATTTCTAGCTAGAACCAAGCGATCCAAACAATATTCAATTCCACATCTCAATAAAACTGAATAAGCTAGAATAAAACCCATATGCGGAGGATGAATATGAAACACACCATAAAAAAAGGAGAAACCTTGTCACAAATCGCACAGGATTATCGCATTTCGCTATCAAGCTTGTTAGGAGCCAATCAAATACCAAATCCAAACCTGATTTATCCTGGTCAAGTCATTACGATTCCAGGATTTCCTGATGTTGAAACACAGTCGTATAAAATACTCGTTTCTCTTAACAACCGTACATTAACCTTACAAAGGAAGAACAGCACAACAGTGAAGCGTTATCCTATAGCAATTGGACGGATGCTTAGTGGTACTCCTACAGGGGATTACATCATCATCAACAAAGCTCCTAACCCTGGTGGTCCATTCGGTACGATGTGGATGTCTCTATCAAAAGAACATTACGGTATACACGGAACCAACAACCCTTCATCAATCGGAAAAGCTGTTTCAAAGGGATGCATACGGATGTACAACAGAGATGTAGAGGAACTTGCGAGAACGATCCCTATTGGTACACCTGTGCATATTGAGCCTTAAATAAAAAAGTGGCGCTTACACAATTCATAAACGTCTCCAAAAACCTAATAGGAGATTTTCGTAAAAAATATCTATGTAACTTTTTAACTTTTATTGTTACTATAATTCACAATAAACTTTAAGGAGTTGAATGAATGATGAAGAGGGCTTTGATGACCTTACTTATCGTACCTTTACTCATCAGTTGCTCCAATCAAAGCTCTGATGTTCAGGATTACAATGTATCCAAGGTACTAAATAAAATAGAAGATGAAAATTTCAACTCGGCTCTCCCTACTCAATTACCATTTAAACTAGACCTTATTCAAGTAAAACCCACACCTAAAGGACAACCAGGTCATTTTATTGAGTATATCGGAAAACAAGGTCAGATGATTGAACTATTTGTAACAACGAGTGAAGTCAATTTTAATAAAGAGAATTTTTCAGAGGTAAGTATAATTGATCAAAAAGGATGGTACACAGAACAAGGGCCACAAATCCTTGCATGGAAGCAAAATAATACTCATTACAAACTAAGCTACTACTCATTCAAATCCGATAAAGACGTTACAAAGGAACAAATGGTTCAAGTAGCTGAATCACTTGAATTTATTAAAAAAAAGTGAAGGAAACTCGAGCTCGAGTTTCCTTCACTTTATATCCATCAATTAATCAGTATGGTGTACCGCACAACGGTTTGGACCAATTTCTAGTTCTTGTTTTCGCTCATAATCAACCTCTTCCATACCACGATTAATCATAACAATCTCTTCAAAGTTTGGTGGTTTTACTGAACTAGCTGATTTTTCAACATCATTTAAGAAATCTTCTCTAGATGCTGTAAACATTTTTTCATTTCTCTCACGTATGTTTCCTAAGGTATCTCCGATGAAACCATCTTCGTTCATTTCACCATCAAAATCTGCGTAGTGAGCAGGTAACACAATCACATCATCCGCAATTTCAGAAACTTTATTATAAACGGTGTTATATAAGTCATTCGCCCATTCGCGAACTTTATTTCCTAGATCAGGACGTCCTAGGCCACTTACAAAGATCGTATCTCCAGAGAATAGAAGCTTCTTATTCACAAAGAAGGAAACACTACCTGGGGTATGACCAGGTGTTTTAACAGCTAACACTTCTAATTCAATATTTTTAAATTCAATTCTTTCATGTTTTTCAAATGGTTTAAAGTCGAATACTGCTCCTTCACTCTTCATAAGGTAATAGGCGCCACCTGTTGCATCAGCTAATTCCTTACCACCTGAAATGTGATCCGCATGTAAGTGAGAATCTACAATATGAGTAATCGTAGCGCCTTCTTCTTTTGCTGCTTCGATATATTCATCAACGAATCTTGCAGGATCTACGATTAGCGCTTCGTCTTCAGATACAACCATATAGGATAAGCACCCTTTACCTACTCGTACAAATTGATATACTGAGATATCCTCATCTTCATACACCTTTGTTTTATGCAAGTGCTCACTCCAAGCTTTCATTCCACCTTTGAAGTAAGCTACATCTAGCCCCTCTTCTGAAAGCATATCCGCTACCATTTTTGAAGAGCCCTCTTTTGCACATACAACTACAATTTCTTTGTCTTTTGGAATTTGATCCATAACCTCTTCAACACCATCGATTAGCTCAAAATACGGGATATTTAAGTATTGGAAGTTCTCCCCTTCGATCTTCCAATCATTAAAATCAGCCACATTTCGTACATCAAAGATAAATAAATTCTCCTTGTTCAAAACCTTTGTCGTCATTTCTTTTGCATACATTTCTCTTACAGCCATCATTTTACCCCCTAAGGTATTATTTTTATTAAAAAAATTTATTTTAATATGCTGCTCAGCAACATGTGGAAAACCCTTTAGTTGGTCTTCCCATTCCACTGCTTCATACCACCCAGCATATTATTCACTTCAAATCCTATGCTCTCTAACAAACCTGAAGCTGCTTTACTTCGGTTTCCAGAGGCACACACAATAATGTGTTCTTGATTTTGATCAATTTCATTCTTGCGCTTTGCTAATTCTGCTAACGGGATATTCTTGGCATTCGGAATTTTGCCTGAAGCAACCTCACCTAATTCACGAACATCAATAATACTCAAATCTTCCCCGTTGTTTAAACGCTCTAGAACTTCTGTTGCTGTTATTTCCTTCATTTCCATAACCACCTTTTAGCAGAAAATCTATATTTTAATGATATCCCTGGGTACCTCATTTATATTTTCATTTGGATAGTAAAAACCTACAACCTCAAAACCTTTTCGTTTCAGTACCCTAACCCCTATATTTTTTTCTACTGAATCAGATGCGATAACCATCACTTTCTGGTTAGGTATTTGAGTAGAATGTCTTTTCAAATAAGCAAGAGGTATGTCTATAGCCCCCTGTATAGGTGAATGAGATGAATCAATATAATCTCTAAGATCAATGACAGAAAGATCGCTATCGGTTTGGTTAAAATCGTCTATATAAGAAGCCTGAAAAACAGGTAAATATCGTTGGGTCAAAACATATATGGTGTACATTATTAATAACACAAGTACCAACTGCACGAATTCGTAACCTCCTTTTAAAAGGTATTCAAATATTGCGTTGCACAATTAATAATATACCCCTAAAGGTATATTGTCAATACATCCATATAACATTCAAAAAATGTACACAGTTTAATAAACTTTACTAATTTTGAGTCATTCTTTTATTTAAAACGACGGAAGGGGATACCCTTTTATGTACCATTCATCGATCATTTTAAAGTGATAAGCAGACTCAAAATAAAATAGAGGATGCCCTAAACAGGACACCCTCTTTGTTCACATCACTATTTCACATCTTTTTTAGAAATATACCAGTCGATATACTCAATACCTTCTTCTTGTGCTCGTTTTGCTGCTTCTTCTTGAGATTTCGGAGGTGGAACGACGGCTTTTTCCCCTTCAGTCCAGTTAGCTGGCGTAGCTACTCCATGCTTATCGGTAGTCTGGAGAGCTTTGACAAGACGAAGGATTTCCTGCATGTTTCGCCCCGTAGTTAGTGGATAATAGATAATGGAACGGATGATTTGTTTATCATCAATCACGAATACCGCACGGCTTGTTTCAACTTGGCTCTCCCCTGGCATAATCATGCCATATTTCATAGCGACTTGTTTATCTAAATCCGCAATGACTGGAAATTCAATTTTGGTATTGAAATTCTCTTCAATACTACGAATCCAGGCAATGTGAGAAGGGACACTATCCACGCTAAGTCCTAATAATTCGGTGTTTACTTCCTTTAATTCAGGGTAAATCTCTTGCAAACCTACAAATTCTGTTGTGCAAACTGGAGTAAAGTCAGATGGATGAGAGAATAAAACAAGCCACTTACCTTTGTAATCCTCTAAATTGATATTCCCTTGGCTTGTTGCTGCACTAAACTGCGGAGCTGGGTCACCAATACGGGGCATGGTTGTTTTGGTTTCTTGATTTTCATTTTGATCCAATGTTCTTCCTCCTTAGATTAAGTAGAATAGATTTTCCCATTTTCACTCATTCCACTAAGTCTATTGTTGAAACAACATTTCTTCTTGTTCACTATTTTGTCAGATTCATAGTCTCCATTTTATAGGTGGGGTTGATAATACACTTGAAGAGGAAAGGAGAGCAGCGAAGATTTTAGCAGATGTTCTTCAAAGTTATTTAGAAGAATAGCCCTCTCCATAAACTCCAAAAGAAAAAAGCAGGTACGTCGCCTGCTTTTTTCTATTCCTTTATAAACTTCCTGTTCACTTTCTTCCCTTCATACGTGAATAATACATGTCGCTCCTCCACCATCGTATCCATATGCACGGGGCGTCCCCAGAGTTGATAAATGTATGGCATTACTTTTTCAAGATAACCTAAGTCAAGCTCCACACCTTCGAAATGATGTTTCAAGTATAGCTCACCATTTTTCAAGTAGTCCCCATCCTGTACAGTTAGATATGGAAAACCACCATTCACACGCATGGTAACGAGTTGATTCCGAACTTCTTCATAATCTTTATCGGTAATCTTGTAGTCACGACCTTGCTTTTGAAATAGGTATAGATCTTCCTTGTGACATAATTCTTTTGTTAAATAATTTCGGATAAATGAAATGTCTGACTCAATTTCACGTACTTCAAACATCTTCTCACGACCCGATCCAGGCTTAACCCCTAGCTTTTTCATTTCTTCTGTTGGGTTATTGTATCGCTCCTCGATATCTTCAAAGATCTTCAGGCCTAAATAGTAAGGATTGATCTGCGTTCTAGAAGGTTGAACAACCCCAGCGTTGAGCTTAGCAAATTCAATGGACTCGTCACTTGTTAAGTTCATCTCACGCAAGATCCTTGCATGCCAATAGGAAGCCCAGCCTTCGTTCATGATCTTCGTCTCCAGCTGCGGCCAGAAATACAGCATTTCTTCTCGCATCATGGTGAGGATGTCGCGCTGCCAATCCTCTAATTCACGGCTATATTCTTCAATGAATAAGAGTAGATCCTTTTCAGGTCGTGGTGGGAATTTCTTTTTCTTCTTTTTCTTTTGAGGTTGTTTCTTCTCCTCATCAATTTTCCAAATATCATCATATGGTGTCGGACGTGGGCCTTCGAGTTCTTCCTCTTCTTCAACGTCATCCCAAGTCCAGGCTAGTTTTGGTCGTAGTAACGAAGGATCGATATGTTCCTGAATGGCAAGCACAGCATCAATGAACTCTTCTACCGTTTTACGTCCATGAATTTTTTCATAGTGGGCGATACGCTCTGCCGTTGCTGACATTTTTTCAACCATATCTCGGTTGGTATTTTGGAAGCGCACGTTATTCTTAAAGAAATCACAGTGTGCGAGTACATGTGCGACGATTAATTTGTTTTGGATCAGGCTATTGTTGTTCAAAAGGAACGCATAACATGGGTCAGAGTTTACGACGAGCTCGTATATTTTACTGAGCCCAAGGTCATAATGCAGCTTCATTTTGTGATATTGCTTCCCAAAGCTCCAATGTGAGAATCGTGTCGGCATCCCATAAGCTCCGAACGTGTATATGATGTCAGCGGGACATATTTCGTAACGCATCGAATAAAAATCAAGGCCAAACCCTTCGGCGATTTCGGTAATTTCCTCAATCGAACGTTGCAACGCTTTATGTTCTGTTTGGTTCACGCTCATCTCCCCTTCATACGTGTCTTATAAGTAGTGTATGAGGGAGATGCGTGGGAATGAACTTTTGATTTGTGCTATTTGTATTCTAAAATTATTTTGATGTTTCGGTAAATGTAATGTCAATTAACTTTTCTGTCTCTGTATCAAACTTCAAATCAATAAACACGCCAAATTCACGATCCTCTTTTCGTAACCACAATTTGAACTTCTCTACTGAGTAGGTTTCTTTCACCTCTCTTCCTCTATGAAGATAATCGATGATATCAGCCTCAGGATATTTTTCTTTGGTTTTACTCATGGCAAGACGCCCCCACTTAGCGTAAGATGGTGTCTCTTCATATTGACGTTGTTCCTTAGAGAATAAATTTTCTTGCGGCAAAGAGATGATGGATAATGTGATGATGATACTTAAGAATATTTTCATTGTGAACCATCCTTTTTAGTTATAGTTTCTGACAATATGAGGTGTTTATCCAAAAAGAAAAACACGCTCATGTAAGCGTGTTTTGGATTCGTTCTATTTTCCACGAAGAATGGCATCATGTTGATCCAAGTCATTCACATTGATGTTTGTGTCTGCGCTGGCTTGACCTTGGATATTTTGATTACAGGAAGAACAGACAAAGAACTTTGATTCTCCACGTTTTAACTTTTGATACTGTGGATGCTTCGAATCGATTTCGCTATGTTTTTTACATGTCATGCATTGAACCTTCATAAAACACCATCCCCTTCCTTTCTTATAGTATAGCAATTTCTTCCTGACAACGTATTCAGTTCACCATATTGTCACTTTCTCGACTTTTGTACATAATCCCCTATGATCCACAAACACTAGAGGAGGAAATCCGATAAATAAGGCGGGTGTCCTATGTTTAGTTTTTTGCCTCCTTTAGTCATCATATTTGTTATCTATATATTTGTTGTGCGGATGCTTGGGAAATCTGCTTTGGCACAACTTACGCCCCATGATTTTGCAGCTCTTTTCTTTTTGGCATATGTAGCATTTCAGCCGATTCAAATTGATACATACTTCCAATCGTTTATCGGGATCATTGCGATTGGACTAACCCACTATTTGATGTCTAGATTAAGTTTAGTCGATGGAGTCAAACATTGGATCATTGGACAACCGACTGTGCTTGTTCGTCACGGAGAGATCCTTCCTGCGAACTTAAAACGCAGTCATTTTTCTCTAACCGAATTGTTATCCGTCTTACGGACATCAGGGTACCCTCGTGTCAAAGATATCGAGTATGCTTTTTTGGAACCGAACGGTGATGTCAGTATTGTCCCAAAACGAGAATATGCTCCACTTACACCTAGCCATATAGGCATGGAGCCGCAATATGAAGGGATTCCTTTAACCATGATTGTAGAAGGTAAAATACAGAAGCGTAATTTAAAGCTGATTAATCGAAATGAGGATTGGTTGAACCAACAGCTGGCTTCTCAAGGTTTTAGCAATACATCGAATATCTTTTTTGCTTACATTTTGGATGGAGATAATGAACTTGAGATTGTGTCTTATCCTACAAATACGGAAGAAAGCGAGGGGTAATGAGGCTCTCGTTTTTTCTTATGAGTAATATTTTGTGAATATGAGCGATTACAAATTTTTATGGGGCGGGGAACACTGGATGTGAGCGAATGACCAGGATTTTTGATTGATCTGCCAAAAATATGAGCGCTCGTCTATATTTTTGATCGCCCATTCACAGATATGAGCTTTTACTTCTAAAAAATAAAAATGAGCACTCGTCGTAACGAGCGCTCACCTATATTACTCAGCTTCTGGGAATAGACGGTCGATCATCTGACCAAACTCTTGAAAAAACCCACGAACGGGGTCACCATTTCTTACATCGTCTGCATAGTCACCAGTCATTTTAAAGAAATCTGGATTTGCTGAAACATATACGTTATCGATATCAGGATCTGTGTTCTTTACGATATCAGCAATTTTACTTTTTAAGCTATCGTTGATTTCACGTGTATTGTTATCTTCTTTTACAACGGCTACATATGCATTGTTTTCTGTTGTAAGAACGTAAGAACGATCAACTTCACTTACCTGACTTGAGATGTTCTTTGCAGCTTTACGAGCAACATCGTAACGATTATTGTTATCATTGTTCATCTTGTCATAGTCCTGACCATCACGGTTTCCATTATAAGGACCATTGTCATAATCGATGTTATTGAACCCGTCTTCGTTAGGGGAATATTGCGTGTTGTACGCACTATCTTCGTAGTCATTCCCTTTCTTACCCATTCTTGCTTCTTGATCGTCTCCTGCCTGGCAACCAAATAACACCGTTGCAGACAGTAACGTCATTCCTAATACTTTCACCTTCATGATGTGTTTCCTCCTTGAAGAAATATTGTGATGTGTTCTTATTATGAGAAGAACATCATCTCTTTATTCTTCAAGGAGGAGTTTGGACTACTGCCTTTTTTCGGATATAGGAGTAAATAGACTAACTCCAGATATTTCAGGCTGTTCTTCATCATTTTTAAGCTCATTATAAAAAACAATAAGTCCAACTACGACCAAAATGATTAACATAATGGTAAACGCATTTCGTTTGATAAATGACCAACCTTTCATAAATTTACATTTACAGTAAATATTCCCGAAGTTTGATTCATGAAAACATTACAAAAGCGTAAGCGCCCGCTTAGCAACGAAGGGACTGGACTGAGCTCGTAGTACGATTAACCAAACTTGCTGATTTGCAAGCCGACAGGCGCGGACAGAAGCTTAGTTGCCGTGGTACTTTCACCTAGAAATTTTAACTACGTCGACTTTCTTCCTTGTTAAAATTTCATGTCCCAAACGTGTAAAGGAAAAACGATAAGTTGAACGAATTGATGTTGACTTATCGTACGGAGGCGAGGGAAGTCCCTTCGTTGCTGGTCGCTAGAGCTGGACTTGGCCTCGCTCTCATTACATACACAAACCACAAATTTTATAATTTCCTAAAACACGAAAAAAAGCTACACAATATATGCGCAGCTTTTGTTAGTTCTTAGTGATTATTCGGATGTTTCAGCTGAGATTTCGCACCTTTTTTGGAACGATACTCTTTGCCTTTATTTTGATCGCCAGAAGTGATTTCTTTTCCAAATTCTTCATTCAATTTACCGCCCTTAAGCTTTCCTGTGCGTTTTGGTGAACTTTGGTTTTGGCTTCCTTTTGCACCATTTCGACTTGTCATTGATGACTCTCTCCTTTGTAAGGTTGTCATCATTAGATTTCGCTCGTCTGGGAAGAACTATACACAAATCAAACTGAGCAAGTTTTAGCAAGACCACCATAAACGTCATAGGGTGCTTAATCAGTATTACGGCAACAATAGAAATAACCCTTCGTGAAAGGGGTCAATCACATGTCAGTCTATATTGCCGATTATGATAAAGCGCTCTATTTTACACTTTGGGGACAATGGGATGATTTGCTGATCTTAATGGTACGAACACAGGACGACTTCTTATCCAAAAAAATCGAGACATTCTTGCATGCGTATCACTATTCCTCAGATGATCAGCAAGTCATGACTATGCATCATAATTTGATGCATTACATTGACCACGCTATGCTCCATACTCCTTCTTATACTATGATGGATGAAGGGCAACCTACATTACAATAGAGCTTCAATATTACAACAGCCTCTCTATGGAAAGGAGAGGTTGTTTTTTATTTTGTATATCGGTCAAGATACCACTTGAATTCGCCAAGTACAAAATCAACTTGCTCACTCGCCTCATCAGTTAGTTTATCTTCTTCGCGAATGAAACAATGCGGATCAAGAACTAATTGATTCGGGATAACATTGGCATAAAGGCCACGACCGATCGTTCTCATTTGGTTTAAGGAATTAATTCCGCCTTTTCCTCCACCTGCTACTGAAAAAAGCAGGGTAGGCTTATGACGAAAATGATCTCCACCTAAGAAGTCTAAGCAATTTTTTAAAGCTCCGCTCATTCCGCTATGATATTCAGGAGATAACCACACGAACGCATCCGCTTTATCAGCGGTTTTATCGAGAAGTTGAACTTCAGCGTTATCTCTTTGTTCTTTTTCCCCATTAAAAAGAGGAAGTTCTAATGTACTTAAATCCACTAATTTTGCATTTAATTTTTCTGCAACATATTTTGCTGCTATACGTGTTCTACCATATTTTCTTGGTGTTCCATTAATAACTACGATATTCAACGTAAGTCCTCCTTTGATCTCTACAAACAGTGTACCCTACCATGTGATTTGCTACATCGATGAATGGAAGGAATTTATGATACAAAAAAAGCCTGATATACATCAGACTTTTTTCAGACTTTAGACTGAAATCATTACGCTTTTTTCAAATACTTTACCGCAAACAACGCTGCCTGTGTACGATCATGTACCTCAAGTTTAGACAAGATGTTGGATACGTGCGTTTTGACCGTCTTTTCCGTGATGTATAAACTACTCGATATTTCTTTATTGCTTTTTCCCTTCATGATCTCCTCAAGGACATCACTTTCTCGTTTGGTTAATGAGTCGATTTTCGCTCTCTCTTCTTTTTCATTATCTCCAGTAACGTGTGTCATTAAATGAGAGGCTGCCTTTGCTGTAATCGTACTTTCCCCTTTTACTACTCTTCGAATCGCTTCAGCTAGTTCATCAGGTTCCACGTCTTTCAGCTGATAGCCATTCGCTCCAGCCTGAATCGCTGGGATGACGGAATCATAGTCGGAAAAGCTCGTTAGCATCATGATCTTAACCTGATCATTTTCAGCTCGAATAGCTTTTGCAGCTTCCACTCCGTCCATTTCGGGCATCTGTACATCAAAAAGTGCAACATCAATCTCTTTAGCTTTGATCATGTCTAAAGCTTCTTTTCCGTTTGAGGCCTCTGCTACAACCTCAATATCAGTCTGTGTTTGAAAAAAGAACACAAGACCTTTGCGCACAACCTGATGATCGTCAGCTATCAGGATTTTTATCGCCATCTTTCTTCCCCCTTACGAAAATGGGATAGTGACACTTATTGTGGTTCCCTTGCCGATCTCACTTTGTATTTTGCATTCGCCACCAAGCGTTTCCGCTCGTTCACACATACCCTTTAGCCCATAGGATGGATAGTTTTCATACGCTTTTTGATCAAACCCTTTCCCATTATCTTCAATGATTAATATGGCATGATCTTGTTGTTTATGAAGCGTTATGGAAACACTGTCACATTGCGCGTGTTTTTTAGCATTATGAAGGGATTCCTGCCCGATACGCCATAAGGCTTCCTCTATAGCATATGGCATGCTATGTGTCCCTGTTGATGAGACGTTGTTTTCCAGACCTATTTTGTCTGCGTGTTGTTTGAGACCAGATAGCACGCCTTCTTCTAATCCATGTGGTTTTAGTCGTTGAATAAGCGTACGCATTTCTTTTAGAGCATCTGAACTCATGGTTTGAATCGAGTCCAACTGTTGGGTTAGAGCATCTTCTTTCGTTATCGCTTTAGCACCTTTAGCTGTTAGAACTACAGAAAATAGAAGCTGGTTCACTGAGTCGTGAAGATCCTGCGCAAGGCGTGCTCGCTCGTTAAAACGCGCCATTTCTTTTTCCCGAGCCTGAAGTCGGAGATCTCGAAAAGATAAATCGACGTATTCAATGGCTAACTCTAATGTATCAGATTCTATTGGTTTTAATATTCTCCGAAAACGAATGTTAAGCATATCCTGTTGATCGGATAATTCATAATGATGATAAAGTTGCTCATGTTCCTCTACTTTTTCATCTCCTAAATGGAATCCTTGAATATGTATGGACATTGCATCAATTGGAAGTAATTTGCGTAACTCTTCAAGGGTGATATAACTAAGCTCTTCTATATTTTTTGCATCTCGTACACGTTTAGAAAGGGTATGTAACTGTTCCAAAAGACGTACGCGCATTTCTTCTTTTTCGTATTGTTCAATTCGTTTGAGTGCAGTACCCATTTGGAGCGCTACTGCCTCAATCAGATCGAGTTCTTCTTTTCCGTATGTCGAACGGTTAGGTGCTGCAACATTCAAAAGCCCGAACGTTTCCGTAGGAGTTTTGAGTGGGACAGTGGCATGGTGCGTAATACCGTTCGTGTCCTCTCTTCCCAGTTCAACTTCTTTCTTAATTCGCTTACAGCTCATAATATTTGTCGCTTCTGTTAGGGAGCCTTGTTTATAACTATTGATACAATAGCAGTCTTCACCGCACATCGGCTCCTTGTCATCATGAGATAACGCTGGTGGGAGTGATGCATCAGCAACAAGATGGATATCTTCTTCCTCAAGAAAAATCCAACCGCTTTCAAAATGCGTGATTTGAATGAGCTGCTTCAGCACTTGCTGAAGCATATCCTCTTTATGCTGGCACTGATTTAACGTTTCCGCGATCGTCTTTAACGTCTCTAACCTTTGCCGTTCATCAAACATGGGATCCCAAACTTTCTGTAATAACGTTATGAATAGTATATCAAAAATGTGGAGGTGTGGGTAAGAAAGCGCTTTTGTGTGGGGGGATTGAGAATAGAGATTCAGGGGCTTCCTCACTTATTTGCACAACTTCTTCACTTTTTTGGGGCGCTTCTTCACTTATTCGCTCAACTTCCTCACTTTTCTGGGGCGCTTCCTCACTTATTCGCTCAACTTCCTCACTTTTCTGGGGCGCTTCCTCACTTATTCGCTCAACTTCCTCACTTTTCTGGGGCGCTTCCTCACTTATTCGCTCAACTTCCTCACTTTTCTGGGGCGCTTCTTCACTTATTTGCTCAACTTCCTCACTTTTCTGGGGCACTTCTTCACTTATTCGCTCAACTTCCTCACTTTTCTGGGGCGCTTCTTCACTTATTCGCTCTGATGGCACTTTCTTTTCCGAATCAGCTTTATTCGGCTTTGATCCCTCTAGGCTGGCCTATTACATTCCACCAAAAAAGAAAAACCTGGCTCCAGCCAGGTTTCCCCTCTACCTCTCACTTATGGTCTTGGATAATCTTGTACTAATGGGTGAAGCTGTAGTTCATCAATCATCATGTGTTTCGGAGCGCTTGCCATGTACACAGCTGCTTCTGCGATGTCTTGGACTTTTAGCCAGTCTTCTTTTTCCGGAAGTCCTTGTTTAGAGTCACCAAAATACGTGTCTACCATGCCAGGGTTGATTGTACCTACGCGAATGCCATGTTCGCGAAGTTCTTGTGAAATAGATCCCATGAACCCTTGTACCGCATATTTAGTGGAGGCATATAGAGACCCATTTGGAATGGTGTAGCGCCCAACGTCTGAAGAAACAGTAATGATGGTACCGAACTTGTTCTTTTTCATTGTCGGAATCACAGCTTTCGAGCACAGGAAGACGCCTTGTACGTTCACCTCATAAACTTTTCTCCACTCTTCTACCGTTACCTCTTCTACTGGTTTGAACATGCCAATTCCAGCATTGTTCACTAGAATATCGACCGTTCCATAAGCGTTTTTCGTAGCTTCTACTACATGATCAAGCTCATCTTCTTTCGTTACATCTGCTTGAAAGGATTCAATATTAGAGTAGCCTTCGTTTTTAAGTTCTTTTTTCGTTTGATGGATGTCATCTGAGCTTCCTAAGATGGATAAGTTCACACCTTTTTCGGCGAATTGGCGAGCCATTTCTTTTCCAATGCCCCGGGATGCTCCTGTGATGATCGCTGTTTGATTCTTGATCATATAATCTTTCATCCTCTCTATCCTTTTGTTCTAGTCGTTTGGTACAACTTCAGTTGATATGTTTTTATAGTTAATTTCAAATAAGTCTTTTCTGCGATCGCGTAATTGGCGAACCGTACCTGACTTACGCTGTCGGCGCAATACTTCTAAGTCAACATCACCAACAACGACGGTTTCGATGTTCGGGTGACACTCTCCTACAATGCCATCGCGTGCAAATTCAAAATCGGATGGTGTGAATATTCCGGATTGTGCGTATTGAATGTCCATATTCTCAACTTGTGTTAGGTTACCAACTGTTCCGGCAACCACGGTGTACACTTGGTTTTCCACTGCACGGGCTTGAGCGCAGTATCGAACACGCAGATATCCTTGTCGCTCATCCGTACAGAATGGGCAAAAGATGATATTTGCACCCTGATCTACTGCGTAACGAGTTAGCTCTGGGAATTGAATGTCATAGCAGATTTGAATGGCAATTTTACCGCAATCCGTATCAAACACTTTTACAGTATCACCAGGCTGAATCCCCCACCACTTTCGCTCGTTTGGTGTAACGTGAATCTTATATTGCTTTTCAATGGTACCATCTCTTCGGAACAAGTAGGCAATGTTGTACATTTGATCCTCTTCTTCTACGAAATGGGAACCACCAATGATATTCACATTATACTTGACTGCTAACTCCGTAAACAATTCAATATAATCTTCTGTGTATTCGGAGAGTTTTCTAACAGATTTTGATGGAATTTTTTCATCGATCACAGACATGAGTTGAGTTGTAAAGATTTCAGGGAAAACGGCAAAATCGGATCCGAAATCGCTTGCAACATCAACGTAATACTCAACCTGTCGCGAGAATTCCTCGAAGGTATCAATATCTTTCATCATGTACTGAATGGCTGTGATGCGTACAGGGTAAGAGGTTTTAAAATATCGCTTCGTTGTAGGCCGGTAGTCAACATTGTTCCATTCCATTAACGTCGCATATTTTCTTGAAGCTTTATCATCTGGTAAATAGTTTGGATTAATGCGCATAACCGTAAACCCGTTCATGATTTGAAATGTCAAAACAGGGTCATAAATATTATGGTTCATGACTTCTTGAACGTATTCACGTGGAGACATCTTATCTTCATATTTATGATAGTTCGGGATACGGCCACCAATAATCATACTCTTTAAGTTCCACTGCTGGACCAATTCTTTTCTCGCTTCGTATAATCGTCTACCGATTTTCATACCTCGATACTCAGGATGAACCATAACTTCAATGCCATATAAATTATACCCTTCTGGATCATGGTTCGTGATATAACCCTCATCAGTAATATCATCCCATGTATGCTTATCATCATACTCATCAAAATTCACAATTAAACTTGAAGAACTTCCAATAATCTCGCCTTCTACTTCAACAACGATTTGTCCTTCTGGAAAATGCTCTAGATGACTCTCTAGATGCTCCCGCTTCCATGGATCCATATTCGGAAAACAGATGTCTTGAAGCTTCAAAATGCTATCAATATCTTCTTTTTTTAGATTACGAACTTCTACCTTTTTCTCAAATTGCGAAAGATCCAATTTGGACATGGAATCATTTCCTTTCAGCAGTGAAAAACAACGAGGTTTTTCATCAGATTATGTTCTATATCTTTATCGTAAGCAAAAACGATTCGCTCTGTCTAGTCCTTTCTATTGAAGTATAGTTTACCCTGAATTGTTACAAAATAGAAAGAAAAGCGCAGGAGACGTTTTGAGGAGGTCACCTTATGTTTGAGGATTGGAGTAGCTGGAGTTTGGGGAGAGTGCTGTCCATTATTTTAGCAATCGGGTTTATCATGATTTGGTTACAAGTATCAGTATGGCATCACCGAGGAAAATTTCATAAATGGCAAATGTGGATTCCTGTAGTAGCACTTCCATTCTTCACCCTGTCTAGCTTGTTCATCGCCTTTTACTCCCTTACATGGGCTGGGTGGATCCACACGTTTCTTATGATCATCGGAATTGTTGCTGGATGTTACGGAGGTGCACTCCATCTCATCGGGATATCGAAACGAACAGGCGGCTTTAAATATGAAAACTTCCAATCAGGGCCTCCATTTGTTTTACCTTTTACAATTGCTGCTTTTTGTTTCATTCAACTATTTAACCTGTGGTATTAAAGGAGCGTTTATATATGAAAGATCAACACCCGAAAAAGACATATTATCCAACTTATGACGTGATGAGTGAAAAAGGCGAATGGGATCCGATTACACAACAGGTGATTCAGAATCGTACGCACCCAACTGAAGGAAATGTCTTAACACCTGAAATGAAGCGTACGTTACAAGCTTATTCAAAAACTCTATTTCCTTCCCATGTCGGGGAACAAACCCTTAGTATTTCTTTAATTTTGGATCATCGTTTAACGGAAAATAAATTAAAATCCTATCCGAAGAACTCTCTTCTCTCGAAGGAAGAGATCATTTTATATGGTCTAGCACACGCTGAAGAAGAGTGCGTTTTAACGGATCAAAAACCTTTCTTCCAAATGTCTGATGATGAACGGCTTAAAAAAATTATTAGCTGGAAGCACCAGCTCGGTGAAGAATCGGTATGGAAGAATGTCAGTTGCGACCTCTTTTACACAACCTTAACAAGCGAATTATTAAAGCTTATTTACTCCGATCCGAGTGTTTGGTCGAATATTGGTTATGGAGGTCCAGCCTATCCTAGAGGGTATTACGCATATGGTCCAAAGCAATTCGATAGCTGGGAGGCTAAACCTCATGACGAAAACCTCTCATGATGTATGTATTATAGGCGCAGGTGCTGCAGGTTCTGTAATTGCCTCTCACCTTTCCAACAAAGGCTTGAACGTTGCTATGTTAGATGCTGGTCCGCATAGGGATCCTCAAAAAGATTTTGCGAGTGACGAACTTGAGATGGAAAAGCTATTCTGGGATGAGCCACGGATTAGTAAAGGGGATGACCCGATTGATTTATACCGAAGCACGAGTGGAAAAGGAGTTGGTGGCAGCGCTGTGCATTATACTGCACAGCTTTTACGCTTCCATCCTAATGACTTTGCTAGTGCAGACTGGCCAATCTCTTACAAAGACGTTAATCCTTTCTATGAAGACATGACAAAACGATTACATCTTGCTGGCCCATCATCTTTTCCATGGAAGGAATTTGGGGATCGTTTCCCTTTCCCTGCTCACCATGATCTCTCAAATAACACACTAAAATTCCGAGAAGGGTTAGAAAAAATGAGGGTTAACCACGCGGTCTCCCCTTTAGCCATTTTGTCTGCTCCCTATGATGAACGCCATCCTTGTATTAATCGTGGTTTTTGTGAAGAAGGGTGCATGCCCGACTCCAAAACCACTCCATTGAATACGTTTATTCCAGAAGCTTTGCAGGCCGGGACTACACTAATCCCCGAAGCAACAGCTGTTAAAATTGAAACAGGAGATGATCGTAAAGCGAAATCCGTTCATTACATACTAGATGATCAACTACATGTGATCGAGGCCTCTATTGTGGTGGTAGCAGCCTATGCTGTGGAAACACCTCGCTTGTTGCTTCAATCGAAAAACAATGATTTCCCAGAAGGTTTGGCTAATTCGTCTGGTCTAGTAGGCTGCTACCTCATGACAAATATGAATGATCACCATATTGCCAAGTTTCCAGAAGAAATCAGGATGTACCGCGGAAACCCTGTTCAAGCACTGACTATGGACTTTTATCATAAAGGCTTTATTCTAAATTCATACGGAATGCGGCCAGTTCGCTTAGCCTCATTATTTTTCGAAAATGACGCGTCTTGCGTAGGGGAGAATTTGCGCAGACGGATGCTAGACTATAACCATTTTACGAGCTTTGCGATGTTAGGTGAGGTTCAGCCTCAAAAGGAAAACCGTGTGGAGCTTAGTGGGCAAAAAGATCGTTTTGAGCAACCTGTCCCTAGGGTTACATTTTCACACCATGATGAAGACCTCTCCATTCGAAAACAAGCGAAAGAAATGATGGAAAAAGTCGTTCGATCTGCAGGTGGTGAACCCATGTATCACCTAGAGGCTCATGCTCATTTAATGGGAGGCTGCCGAATGGGTGACGATGCTGCAACTTCCGTAGTAAACAGCTATGGACAGACACATGATATTGAGAACCTTTTTGTTGCAGGTGCCCCAACGTTCGTAACAGCTCCAGCAGCTAATCCAACTTTAACGGTCTACAGTCTTGCTCAACGTTCAGCAGAGTATATCGAATCCTACTTTAAGAGCAATCGCTCATAATTTGAAATAGATGAATTGAACTGTTTCAAAACCCAAGGTATGATAGATAGGAAGAGGTGGAGCCTATGAACGGTTTTGAAAAACGAACGCAACAAAAAAAGCGCAAAATCTTAAATACCGCATTCGAGCTTTTTACAACTCATGGTGTGCAGAAGGTTAGCATCCAGGAAATTGCTAAAAAAGCTCAAGTGTCTCAGGTTACGATTTATAATTATTTTGGAAGCAAAGAGCAAATGCTCGTTGAATCAATAAAAGATTATTATATGAAGCAAATTGAACGGTTCGAAAAGCTTGTCGAAGATCCTGAATCAGATTTCAAAGAAAAAATTGAGTCGATTATTACAATTAAAAGCGACAATATCCTTAGCTTTAATCCTGACTTCATACAAACGTTCATCTCCGATATTCCTGAGCTACAATCCTTTATCCAAGAAATCATGGAAACCCATTCAATGCCTCTATTCATCAAGCTGTTAGAGGAAGGCAAGCAACAAGGCTACGTTCAGCAGAACATCTCAGTCGATATTTTAATGTTTTACATGAATATGTTCTATGAGGGCATTCAAAAACGAAAAGATCTATTCGAAACCGAAGAGTCTGTGCAAAAGTTTACGGATGAAATTTTGCATTTGTTCTTTTACGGGGTTATGGGGAAATCATGATGTTGAAAAAAAAAGCAGACGTTGGTCTGCTTTTTTTATGTTGTGAATGTATCAGCGATCGCTGATAAAGAATGCACATCCGCTGAAAAACCCATAATTTCACAGGTGAAGAAAAAACGAGCCTCAGCTCGGTTTTCCATATTCTTATCCAATTTTATAAACTCGGGCTTCATAAGGTTGAAGAACAATACCTCCTAGCGCTAAAACATCCTCATGTTCATAATTCGAAATCAGTAAGTTTGCTTCTTTACTGCTAAATGCTTCTGGCACCTGATAAGACTGCTCTTCTCCAGTAAAGTTGTTCAACACAAGTAGCTTCTCTCCCTTATACTCTCGCACGTAGTTGAACAAACTCTCATGATCTCGATCAAGCAAATCAAAGCTTCCATACACAATGATATCGTGCTGTTTCCGTAATGAAATTAACGCTTGATAGTAGTAAAAGATGGACTGTGGATCATTCAGCGCCGCTTCTGCATTGATTTCAGGATAGTTCGGATTCACACCTAACCATGGTGTCCCAGTAGTAAAGCCTCCATGTTCAGAAGCATTCCATTGCATCGGAGTACGTGCGTTATCCCGACCTTTAACATGGATGCTCTTCATCACTTCTTCAACGGCCACTCCTTGTTCCTCTACCTTATCCTTGTACATATTAAGCGTCTCAATGTCCTCATAATCTTCAATGGAGGCAAAAGAAACATTCGTCATACCGATCTCTTCACCTTGATAAATATAAGGCGTTCCCTTCAGCATATGCAGACATGTTCCAAGCATTTTGGCGGACTCGACACGATACGCCCCGTCATCTCCAAAACGAGATACAATGCGAGGTTGGTCATGGTTATTCCAATACAGACTGTTCCACCCTTGGCTCTCTAAGGCTTTTTGCCAATGAGCTAGTGTATCTTTTAAGTCTGTAAGCTGTAACGGCTTCAAGTCCCATTTGCCACCTGATCCTGAATCTAAGTCCATATGCTCAAACGTGAAGACCATGTTGAGCTCACCACGATGGTCAGCTGTATAATCAATGGCCTGCTCTGGTGTTACACCTGGCATCTCGCCTACGGTCATTACATCATACTTCGATAGCACTTCCTGATTCATTTCCTGTAAGAACTTATGGATGCGTGGTCCGTTCATAAAATAAGGGCTGCCATCACCATACGCATCATGTGGACCCTGCTCACCGTCTGGCAACTCCGGATGCTTGGAAATGAAGTTGATCACATCCATACGAAATCCATCGATCCCTTTATCTAACCAAAATTTCATCATGTCATAAACATCTTCTCTTAATGGCTGATGCTCCCAGTTTAAATCTGGCTGTTTTTTCGAAAAGATATGTAAATAATATTCGCCTGTTTGTTCATCATATTCCCATGCAGGTCCTGAAAATACAGACTCCCAATTGTTTGGCTCATGACCATTTTGAGGTGAACGCCATATGTAATAATCACGATACGGATTGTCTTTTGATTGTTTGGATTCAATAAACCATGGGTGTTCATCCGATGTATGATTCACAACGAGGTCCATGATCAATTTAATGCCACGCTTATGCATTTCCTCGAGCATCTCTTCCCAGTCTGCCATCGTCCCGAACTCATTCATGATTTTTCGGTAATGACTGATGTCGTAACCGTTATCATCATTGGGCGATTCATATACAGGAGATAACCACACGACATCAATGCCAAGCTCTTTTAAGTAATCCAATTTTGAAATAATCCCCTGAATATCTCCGATTCCATCCCCATTCGAATCGTTGAAACTTCTAGGGTATATCTGATATACGACACTTTCCTTCCACCATTGCTTCGTCATCGTTACTCCTCCTACATCCATATCAGGTATTCTCCACCATTTTTCATAAAAATTATCACACATGAAATCCCGCCACTTTTCACACATTAACAATGAACCTCAAAATCTGAGGTTGTAAAGGAGGGGCTTAGGTTTGAATATTCGTGAAGGTATAATACCTGTAGTACTCGGTACGGCTGTTACGGCTGCGGCGTATTGCTTAGAAAGTAGACGTAGCCGCCAAGAACGATACGCTGATGCGTTAGTTGGTTTCGGATTAGCACACATCGTCTTGGGTGCCATCGACTTAATTGAGCACCGCCGCTAGCCTTTCCTTTTAAAATCAAAGCGTAAGCGCCCAGTTAGGGAAGCACATAATCCCTGGGTAGCATGTGGCAATCACAAGCCAACACATTTAAACACCCTAATTGTAACATTGTACTGCAAAGGTTCCAGATGATAAGCTATTGCTTATTATACAGAATCGAAGTATCAATGTCTGAATCCCTAACACTTACCAGCCGTTTACTCTTATGAGTAGGCGGCTTTCTTATTTAAAGAACTTTAATATATTTTGCAATTCCTGTTCTTCTGGATATTGTTCCATAATCAAATCCTTTTCACGTAACAGTTCCTCACGAGTCGCTCTTACAATCGGTCGGCCTTTTGCGAATAGCAAATATTCATCACTTAATTGATTCAGCTCATACCAGTCATGACTAATATACAAAAGCGTTTTCCCTTGATTATGAAACGATTGAAGCCAAGTGAGAATATCTTCTTTTGCAGCTAAATCAATCCCAGCTGTCGGCTCGTCCAGCAAACAAATCGAAGGGTTATTCATGAACCCAACGAGCAAGTTCACTTTTCTACGCCATCCTCCTGATAAACGATCAACTCTCTGCTTATACACTTCATCTAACCTTAGCGTTCGTATCATTTGTTTTATAAACGAAGGATCCGGTTTTTCCAAAGATACTCGCTTCCAAAATGAGATTTGCTCTTTGACGGTTAACTCTTCATAAAGAGCGATATCCTGTGGAATATATCCAATATGTTTACGTAAATTCTTCACGTTTTTGCGATAAGGTACACCATTAAACGATAAAGTACCATCGGTTGGTTTTTCTAGGGAAGCAACGAGCTTTAAAAACGTAGACTTTCCTGCACCGTTCGGACCTATGATGCCAATTGATTTCCCCTCTTCTATATTCATGGATACAGGATGGAGCACGGTTTTCGATTTGTAGGTTTTTGATACGTTTTCTAGTTGAATCATTTACATTCCTCCTGCTTCCCATGGATTCAAATCAGTAAGCCAATTATGTGGAAAAAGCGCACCCATTACACCTGGTGGCTGCATAGGCAATAGATTGACTGTGAACGAAATGAAGGTAAAAACCGTAATCACTACCAGCATTTTAGAGCTTCTCTTGCCTAGTAAAAACACGATTAACGTTAGAAGCATCGTCCCAAATAATACACATGCACTCCACACGTTCCAAGTTGTCATTAGTTCCTGACTTGTATTCGTCACATAAAACAAACCATTTAAAGCCAAGAAAAAGGATCCGCTTATAACCACAAAGAAAGTAATGAAATGCATGAAGTAATACCCAGTCAATGAGCTGCGTAAAAATAACACTCGAGCCGTCCGCCCTGCCTTTTCATCTTGGACAATACCTTTTAATAACGAAATAAACCAAAGCCAGGCGTATAAAAAGAAGAGTGCGATCACGACAAACATCCATTGGGCTAATCCAACATCTGGAGCCTCTCCTTGTTTAGGAGTCTTGACGATGTACTCCATCTGAAAAAGTGGATTGGGATCCCAGTACTCATCAGCATGTTGAAACGCTTCTTCCCAATCCACATTCGCTCCCCAATTCTGCAAGGTGTTAGCGGCCTTGGCATTGAGCGCTAATCTCATTATTTCAGCACCTATTTGCTCTTTCACAAAAACATCTAGCTCCGACTGTTCTGTTCGAAGCCACTGCACAGAATCAGATATATTGCCGCTTCGAATAGCTTCCATAAATCCCTGATTCAAAACAAATGCAGCTTCTACATCCCCCTTTTGAACCGCTACCTTTGCCTTTTCACGATCCATATCAATGATGCGCACCCTATTGTCTTGGGCTACTCTCTCTTGAACGATCTCGGACCATTGTGATTCGTCTTCATCCACTAGAGCAACGGGAATAGCAATATCGCTAACCGAGCTCTTAAATAAAGGATATAAAGCTAAAAAAGCTAAAAGTGGTAACAACAGAAGCAAAAGAAAAAGGAATGGACGACGCTTCCACTTATGAACGTTTAAAGTAAGATACGTAAGCATGGCGTCTCTCCTTTCTTAAAGCAAAAAGCAATCCGGCTACGAATAATAGGAGCGTCCAAACTATGATTTTTACTAAAAGAACTCTCGAGAAATCCTCTCCCATCATGTTTTCCGAATATAGGGAATACAGGATACCAAAGGGATTCCACGCAGCCGAACTTAAATACTCAGGTAAATACAAGGATGGAACCCACACGCCGCCTGCCCCTAACCCAAGGAAGGTCACGAGAAGCAACGCGATCATACGAAGGCCAATATGAGTAATTAAGCTTCTGCAACACGCAATCAGAGATGCCAAAAATGCAGCCATTAGAAGGATAATAAGTGTACTTTCAGCTGAAAGAAGGTTACTCCACCAGGTAGCTAAGCCCCAATACACACACCCTATAATCGAGATCAAGAAGAACCATTTCCCCCATTGGACACGAAACAATTGGACCTGTGTAATGTGATAAGAACGAAGTCGTAGCAACATACTACTTGGAGCATGTTTGCTATCAAACCAATGAAATAATAACGCAAAGCTACTAATGACAGTGAGAAGAACTGCCAAGAGGCCATGTGCCTTCCAGCCAATTCTACTTCCTGACCTCAATTCCTCTTGGGAGAATGCATCATTCCGAGATAAAGCAAACAACGTAAGCGTTAAGATCGCTTGCTGAAGTTTTTGACTGCGCTCACCACTATCTGAAAGCTCTTTTATATGTAAATCATAAACCGTATTCACAGCACTTTGTGATGCAGAAATATACATTGCGCCACTATCTAACAACAATTTAAGCATGTTTGCTGATAGAGGTTGCTCTTCATTCGTCACTACCTGAATAGGCTCATTCTCACCTATACGTAAACTTTCTGAAAACCCTTTTGGTATAGTAATTATTCCAGCAAGAAGACCATTGCTAAATTGCTCATCTGCTTTTCCAGAAGACATCGGTAAAAGGGTCAGTGCTTTTTTCATTTCGTCATCTTCAGAAAGCTGATTCACTAGCGCCTTTGTTTCAAATGTTTGATCAAAATCTACAATCGCAGCCTGAATGTTTTCTTCATTTTGTGGTATTAGTGAATAAACACTTAACAGAACAAGCCCTAACAATAAGAGTGGTATAAAAAAAGATAAAAAAAGAGGAGCAGGCCTACGAAGGGCCGCTCTCATTTCATATCCCCATAATGAGAACCCGTTCATATCCTACTCCTCCTTTTGTCGATTAAGAGTCAATTAAACTAAAATCCTCCAAATCCACCGGTGAATGATCCGATATATTTTTGAAGGTTTTGTTGGATTTCTAATCCAATTTGTTCCATTTCAACTTTTGATAATTCCATAATATTAACTGAATTTTGGTTATTCATTTCAGGGAATTTCATCTCATTATTAAAAGCATAATTTTGTTTAATGTGGAATTCTACATGCCCTTTTGTATTCCCCACCATCGAATTGTTCATCGTGATATCTAAACCTAAATCAATATTGCGCTTTAACTGATTCTGGCTTTCTTCTTTTGTAGCTGTGTTGAAGAAGCCGGTAACCTTCGGGAATTCCTGGAGAGAAGGATCAGACCCTTCAACTGTTAAATCAAATTCCGTCTTAGACGAATTTTCCTTATAATCCGTACCTAGAGCTAGGTTTCCATGAAAATCATCTGTTTTTCCTTTAAAGTTTATATCAATCATGTAATCGACATGCAAGCCATCTTTCGTGGACTTACCATTCTCTTTATATGAGAATTGGAATAATTGATCTTCTGCAACTGGATTCACATCCACAGTGACTTTAGATAAGTAATTCTCTTGTGTTTGCTTTAAATAGTCACTAGAAACTGTAATATCTACTTGTTTACCGTTCGTATCCTCGATTGGTAATGTCCATTTTTCATGAGCTACAAGGTCATCCTTTATGTAAGCTTCAATTTGAATGCCCTCAGGAAGTTTGATTTGATCTAGTCCTTCAATTGCCTCATCAATATCTTCTTTCATGGTATCTTCATCCATGGACTGTTGACCACCTTGAAGTTGCATTTGTGTATTCACTACGCTCCAGATGCGATTGTCCTCTCGAAGTTTAATAAGCAACGTACGAATCATATCGCGAGCTTCTTGTTCACTAATTTGAACGGTTACTTTATCATATTGCTTATCTTGATAGGCTACATTTTTCTGTAAGGAGAACTGCTCTTCTTTTAGTTGCTGTCCAAGCGTTCTCATATAATCTGAAGTAATTTCTTTCATTTCTTCTGAAGTAAAAGAAGCTTGGTTATATTTTGCAATGTTTGGAATCTCTGTTATGCCATTAGAAGGCTCTCCCATTTTTTCTAAATATGCACCTACTTGGTCATTTGCTATTGTGAAATATTTGTCATAGACAAATGGAGCCTGTATAGAAAAGTTTTTTACATTTTGATAAATTTGCACATTTGCCATACTTGAACCCTGTAACAAAAGGTCTACGCTGTTGTATGTCTCTTCTGTATTTGGGTTGATTTTCGTATTCATCTCTATTTTAGCTGTTGAAAGTAATCCTTGAATAAACATCAATTGTGGGAATTGTTGATTAACCTGCTCCCCTTCAACATTCAAATTCATAGACAATGTTTGTTTCGATTGATATGCTTCTTCTAGCATACGATCCTGTAATTCTAGTGAACCAAAGTTATATTTCTCTAAACGATCCCATTGGTCCTCCATTGTATTTTTTTCAGCTAGTAGGTACATGGCCATAGGGTTATTCTCTTTTAGAACTCCATATGCTGTTGCACCAAAACCAGCTACGATGACGACGACAATAGCTGTGATCAGCCACTTGTTCATCCCTTTCTTCTTAGCGCCAGTTTGATTTTGGCTCATGTTTTTCTCTCTCCCCTTTTAATAAACGATCAGTTGTTTCTATTTATCTATATTTTGCTACGATTCAATGAAACAAAAGTTCCTTATTTCAAAGAATATGTAGAAATCCTCCCTATTATACTATGATGTCATATCCTAGGAAACCACAAAGGAGGAAAAAGGGCTTAAATTAGGAGAAACGCTCTAGGACTGATCACTCTTTAACCCCAAAATAAAAAAGCCACCAAATGGTAGCTTTTTTATTTATAATACAACTTCTGAACTTCCTCCATACGAGAACGGTTCTTCCCTAAGTCAGAGTACCCTACACGAGATGCTGAGCGAAAATGAATAACCTTTTCTTCTTCATCAAAATAGAATTCAACATCATCTGTAAATCGCAAGAACTTTGTCTTAAAAGTAGAATGAATATAATTTCTGTCTTCTTTTTGAATCTTCGTTCGAGGATATGACACTAGTATGGTTTTCAGCTTCTGTTTTGTTTCAGTTAAGTCCCCTTTAAAAGGAAGAGGGTCCATTTTCTTTGAAGAGTCTTCACTCTGTGTAGATACACAGTTTGGAGATGACGGGCATGGTGCTAGTTTCCCGTTTTGTACACCTAAAGACTGATTAGACAAATCCATCGCTCCTTTCTCTTTGTTCTTATTGTACCCTAAATGAACTAAATCCCAACTTTATAATGTTTTCACCTTGTCTTAAATGATAGAATATACCAAAGAAAGGAAGTGCAACATGACACAATCTAAAGTATTAAATGAAGTACTATCTTGGGGAAAAGCGTTTATCGTCACTTTCTTCATCGCCATTTTTCTTACTACATTTATTTTTCAGCCTTATAAAGTAAGCGGAAGTTCGATGGATCCAACATTTGATGGAGTTCATCTTCAACAGAATGATGAGAAAGGCGATCATGTTTTAGCTTTCAAAAGTGCATACATATTTGGGAATAACCCTAGTTTTGCTGATATCGTTATTGTTGACAGACGGATCAACCGAGAAAGAACAGTTAAAGATGATTTTATCGAAAGTGCTATCGTAAACACTATTGTAGGTAGCGACAAACATCATAATTTCTTGATTAAAAGAGTGATAGGTGAACCAGGCGATACACTTTCCTACAAGGACGGATCGGTGTATCGAAACGGTGAAAAGCTTGAAGAAGATTACATCAAAGAAAAAATGGCCGTTCCATTCGAAAAAGTAACCGTACCAGAAGGCCATGTATATGTAATGGGAGATAACCGTAATATCAGTCATGACAGTCGCGCAATTGGCCCTGTACCTATTGATCACATTGTAGGAAAAGTCTTTCTTCGATACTATCCATTTAATAAAATTAGTTTCTTTTAGCTGATGTATGAATCATCAGCTTTTTTTATGGATAAAAGATCATCATCAATAAAAAAGGGCCTATTTTCCTACTACCTTGTTTTTGCGTTTTTTCTCTAACTAACTTACGATGATATGTATTCAAGGTTTCATTAAAGGAGAATGAACGATGAGAAAAGAACTCCTATTACTTGGGTTAGTTACAACAATCACTACATTTCTAGCACGTCCCAATAAGAAACGACCTCCATTACCATCTGGATCCATAACCGTATATCCAGGAACAGATCTTGAGGCTCAGCCAGGAGATCTTTTGTTTACTCCCATAGGGAAAAGCGAATCTAAATTTGTGGGGCATGTAGGAATGGTGAACCACAACCAAGAAGTTGTTCATTCCATTCCAAGCGGACTTGTAACAGATCCCTTAAAGGAGTACTTTCAAAAATTCCGATTGATATCAGTGTATTCACCAATAGATAAATTTGCTGGGGTAGATGCTGCCCATTATTTAGAGGCTCTAGTAAAGAAACATCCAACAGCCCAATATCGTATTTTCACACCACTTGATGAGGAGCACCATGAACAATATTGCACAAAAATCGTTTGGCAATCATACTATTATGGTGCAGGGATCAACCTTGGGAACTTTGGAGGACAGGCAAAGGGGATCCACCCTGAGTTTTTGAAGGATGATCGTCATTTGGAACGTAAAGCAAAGAATCTATGAGTGATCATGCTCTTTATAAAAAAAGCTCACCGGTATAGGTGAGCTTTACTTATTATAACCGCTTTAAAAATTCCGCTTCAGATATAATCTCAATCGGAAACCCTTGACTTAATAGCGTCTCCACACGTTCCAACTTACTACTTTTTTCTCCATTACGATACTTCTCATATGATTTATTCCCTACTACAACAAAGTCTGTAGATCGCTCTACAGAAGAATGCCACTCTCCCCCTAGATCTACGATTTGCTGTATAGCATCATCTCGTTGCATTTCATCCATTTTACCTGTAAATACAAATGAGGAACGATAAAATGGATGCGAAGTATTAAATTCAGTTGTTGCTGAAACGAAGGTTTTTGCTTCTGGCTTTTTGGCTGGTTTCTTTTTATTAATACGTGCTGGTTCATAGCCAGTGCCATACATCATCCCATTCGTTGTTCCTGTTTTATCGATCAGATCTTTTTCATCTATTGCCTCAAGTTGCTCACCTGCTTTAAGCAGAATTTGAGCTGAAGCTCTGGCATCATCCAGCGCTTGGTGGTGATTCAACGATATCCCTAAATAATCTGATACATGATTGAGTTTGTATTGAGGCAGGTGCCAAATCTTCTTTGAGATATTAACCGTACAATTATACGCTAACATTGGGTACGGAAGGTTGTACTGATCTAAAACAGCACGCAATACACTCATATCAAACTGAGCATTGTGCGCCACAACTAATTTCCCTTCTAGCAGACCATGAATCTCTTTCTCCCATAGTTCATCAAATTCGTATGCATCTTCTACATCCTGCTTCGTTATACCATGTATGCTTATATTAAATGATGAAAAGTAGTTCCTCTTCGGTTTCACTAGACGATAATATTCATTTTTCAGTTTTCCATTTTCATATTCAACCAGACCAATAGAGCAGACGCTCCCTCTGGAAGAGTTCGCTGTTTCAAAGTCAAGCGCCACGAAATTCATGATGATTCCCCTTTTCCGAACTTCTATTCTTCTATAATAATGCCTTCATGGTCTCTTCGTCTATGGAAGAGTATCAGAAACAAAAAATATGCGCATACACAAAAAGCCCATTGCAGCTCTCCAACTGCAATGGGCTTTTCCTCCGTATCTCATAGACTTAATGGTTGTCATTTTCGTCATCACGATCTAATCACGGTTTTGTTTATGATCTTTGTGACCGTTTTCTTCTTTGTCTTTACCGTGATCTTTCCCTCCGCGTTTAGAATCATGCTTTTTTTTTGCTTGCCCTGGAGGTTCTTCTTTAGAATCTTTATCGTGATGACGTTTACCTTTTCCCCGCTCACCTTCGTCATCTTCATTTTCTTGGTCTAGATTGAAGTCTGAGAATGAATCAGAATCAATACGACGAAGACTTTCTCGCAGATCCTCTAGATTGGATTGATCTATCTTTTTTAAAATGCCAGGTGGTAAAGAATCTAGAATTTCCTCTATGTCTTCATAACCTTCTTGCTCCAATTTCTTTTGGATTCCAGGAGGCAGAGACTGTAGAAGGTTTTCTAGTTCTTCTTTCTGTTTATTCAGACCAGAAGGAAGATCATTTTCCTGATGGTTCTCGTCATCTTGATCTTCCTTTTGCTTTTCTTTATTTTTGGCCCAGCCTTTTTCTTTCCCAACAGGATTTTCAGATGATTTGGATTTGCCTTTGTCTTTTTGGTCTTCCTCTTTTTTCTTATCTTTTTGCTTCTCTTTATTCACTTGTCCTGGAGGTGTTTGACCATTATTCGATTCATTATCTTTATTGTTGTTTGAACCAGGGGCTTTCTTATCATCGTTATTTCCTTGGTTGTAAAAGGTTTTTATAGCCTTTTCTTCTTCAGCATCGATGTCATTGCCCTTTTGCTCATTCTGTGAAGTTTTCATAACATTATTGCCATATTGTTTAGCAAACAGCTCATTCATCGATTTCTTCTCTTTTTGGGCTTGCTTCCGTATCTCGTCAGGGACTTCAAAGGTAGCTACAGTTAAGTTGAGGGAATTGGATTGTAAGTACTGGTCAATCAATTTGGTGATTTGTTTATCTTGGTCCATACGCTTCTTATAGCTAACTCCAACCATGACGCTTTTACTGTTATTAATCAGACCTATTTCTTCACCTTTTTCAATAACGGTTACGGTCACTTTTTCTACAGATTTGTTTTTCCAATCAGTTATCTTCTCTACGAGTAAGCTTGCGTCATCATTTAAAGGAATCATCTCAATAACTTTCATCTTGTTATTGACCTTCATTTCAATGCTTGGATTCATATCAATATTGACATAAGCATAAGCTCGGTTGGAGTCAAACCATGAATAGAGTGGAAGGATCGCGATTAGAAAAGCCGCAACCATGGCAACCAAGCGATAATTTGGTTTTAATTTCTTGGGAAAAACAGCAAATGACCACTGCTTTTCCTCAAAGGGTTCGAATTCTACTTCATCTCCTGGCATGGAATACGGGATTGGTTTAGCTTTTTGAAAAGATCCATCATGAGTCATGACGATAGAATATCTCCGGTGTTTTTCCATGACAATTCCTTGTCTCACAGGCCCACCCCCTTTATATAATCTTTTAAAAACACGTAATCCTCATTTAATATAATGAAAATGGCCAAAATAAACTTTCGATTTCGCTCAAGTGTTTTTTTACTCACTTCGACTTTATCCGTCAGAAGCTTCATAGGAAGTTTGCGTTTTTCCATTACGAACGCTCTTAGTTCATCATCTTCATTTATTGTACGGGCTACTTTTATTGCCGATTCTCTAGCGTCTCGATGTTTGGGTGATACTTCTGTTAATTCCTGAAATGAGAGCTTATACAGCTTCAGTTTCTCTGAGAAATCTTGAATTTCGATTCGCCTATGCCAACTTTCGGTCTCTTGCTGATATTGCTCCTTCGCTGCTCTCACTTCTTGTGGGTTTTCCATCTGGTCTTCCTCTTCATACTCTTGATCGAGAGAAGCCACAACTGGATTGTTTTGATCATTTCGGATATAATCAATAACTTTTCGCTTTACCACAAGTTTGGCAAAGGATAGAAAAGAGCTTCCTTTATCACTGGAATAAGATTTCATTGCGTCATTAAAAGCAACTAATCCTATGCTAAACTCATCATCCTTTGAAGGGTCTATATATCGTTTGCAAACTTCTGAGACACTTTTGGCGATAAAAGGTTGATATTGTTTTAAGAGCTGGTTCTGGAGTTCTTCGTCACCATTTTGGACGAGGTTAACCTGCTCTTCGAGGGAACCCTCTTGTTCTTTTTTTAGCAGACGTCTGATCAACCCTTTTCACCTCCAGCTATTATAGATTTCGCTATGATTGATCATTTTTTGGGTGGTTTTTGTAGATTTTTTTGCAGTTTTGTTACAAAATCATTTCACTGCTTGTCATAATCCAGACATGTTTTTCCTAATTTGACGGGGGTTGAGACCTTATTCAATAACGGTATGATACACTATATTTCTTTATGAATCTAGCCTTTTCCCTTCCCTTATTTTTACATAATGTGCTAAAAATATAAATGAACGTTGTGATATGGGGGTTATGGAAAGAACTTTACATTTATATGTCACAGAATTGTTACTTCATAGATGAAGAACAAAAGCGCAAGCGCCCGTTTAGCAACGAAGGGACAAGACTGGGCCCCGCTTTAGTGAAAAGTTATACACAAGTCACAAATTTTATAATTTCCTGATCATCAAAAAAGCTCGCACCACTAAGTCGTGATGCGAGCTCATGGCTGTCTCTATTAAATTTGAAATGGTTTTGCATATAGCTGATGCATACGTTCTTCTACATCTCTAGTAACTTCATGTTCATAATCATAGTCTGGTGCTTGTTTTAATTGGCCTGGATCGATGTCTACTTTCACGATATGGTTTTCCCAATCGATTGACTCAATCCAGTCCGTTGATAGCATTCGAAGCTTTTCATTCAACCAACTTCCTGTATTAATCACCATATACTGTAGTTTATACGTTTCTTGTTGAATGCTGAAGTCTTCTAAATGGCCAATTTCTTGGTTTTGAGCAAACACACGATAACCGGATTTTTCGCCTGCCACCTCTCGGACACTCCGAAGATTATGATCTGGGTGATCTGGGTTATCTTCTTCTCTCTTTTCCTGTTTCATTTTGTCATCTGCCACCATCGTAGGGGTTGCACCAGGTTCCATGATCTGCGGATATCCCATGGTTCCCCACAGATATTCGCCTTCCCAATAAGGGGACCAACCATAATAACGACTCAACTCCATTTCATTACGCACAGAAACAGGCTCATGATCCTCTATTGGAGGTGCGTTACGTATCGTCTCCTTATCCAAATTCACTTCAATTTTGTCAGAATCGAATGGAATATCCTTTAACGATGCAGGTGATAATAAAACCTTTTTACCTGGCAACCACTTTCTTGTATCTGCTACAACATACCGAATCGTCCATTTTTTATCGTCAAAATAAATATCTTTAATCTTACCTAATTCACCGTCGGTTGCATCAATTCTTAATCCTTCTAATTTACTTGTTGGAAATAACATCAGACCATCTCCTTTTGTGAAATGTCTATATGTCTTATTCCACTTTATGGAGATTAGCAAACTACCCTAAAATTAGTGAGGATAGGTTGAAGCTTCAGGAAGTTCTCTAACTTTTTCATGATAATACGTAATGGGGACAGCTAAACCGACTTTGCCGTACTGTTCTTTACGGATAGTAGCAAAAACCACTGCTATTACTTCACCTTCTTCATTGATTACAGGACTCCCGCTATTACCGTGATAGATCGGTGCATCCAACATAAGAACATCTTGGTCCCAATCACTTAATCTTGTATAGTCAATCACTTCTCCCTCATTGGCAATGCCATTAAATCGGAGTGGGTTTCCAATAAAATAAACATGCTCCCTTTTTTCAAACTGTGTCTTTTCTGCCAAAGGAAGATGGGGAAGTGAAACATTCTCCTTATTCTCTACTTTCAATAAAGCTAAGTCGACCTCTTCAAAACCAGCTACAATTTCTCCTTTAAACAATCCTTGTTCAGGAAAAGCAACCGTAATAGGCTGTTCATTATCGACAACATGATGATTGGTCACTATATATCCATCAGACGATATAGAAAAACCTGTACCTTTTGAATTCCCAGACTCAATGACCACGACCGATTCCTGGTACGTATCGATCTCCTGTTTAGTAGACAGCTCAGCAGATTTTATTAAAAAATCAATTGCTGGAATGGAGAACGTTTTAGGTAGGAAAGCCATGACGTTTAAAGCCATCATAAAAGCAATTAAATAAAATGCCCACTTTGGAAAAGCAGGAGGACCTTTTCGATCTTCTTCCTTTTCTTTCTTCTCACGTTCCAATGCTTTTTGTTTCTCATCCTCTACTAGTTCTATCAGTTCTTCTTCATCAATCTCTTCATATAAATCATCATCTATAATATCAGGTTGTTCATGCTCATGTTCCCTAGACATATAAAGTCTCCTTATAAGCAAAATAAATAGGAAGCGAATGCATAGAGCACTCACTTCCTATTATGCTACGAAATCGCGACTTCTTCCAGTCCTCCCTGCTGCATGAGATACATTTGGTAATAGATCCCTTCCACAGCAAGCAATTCTTCGTGTTTTCCTTGTTCTAGAATGCGACCGTGATCCAAGACAAAAATTTGATCTGCCTGCTGAATAGTAGATAGTCGGTGCGCAATCACAAGCGTTGTTCTTCCTTTTTTCAACACTTGTAAAGCATTCTGGATGATCGCTTCTGTTTCCGTATCAATATTCGCAGTTGCTTCATCCAAAATCAAAATCGCTGGATCGAAAGCAAGTGCTCTTGCAAAGGAGATTAACTGACGCTCACCTGCAGAAAAGGTACTCCCTTTCTCTTTTACAGGTTCATCGTACTGATAAGGAAGCTTCTCAATAAAACGATCCGCTCCTACTTCTTTAAGCGCTTTGATCGCTCGTTCACGGGAAATATTCGGATCTCCCATCGTCACATTCGAGATGATCGTCCCAGTAAAAATAAATGGATCCTGCAGTACAATCCCCATATGACTTCTCACTTGTTGACGCGATAAGGATGTCGTATCCATACCATCAATCGTAATCTTCCCTTTTTGTGGGTCATAGAACCGGAACAACAGGTTCATGATCGAGCTTTTACCAGACCCGGTATGGCCAACAAAGGCTACGGTCTCCCCTTCATTTGCCTTAAAAGAAATGTTTTTCAAAACATATTCATCTTCCTCGTAGGCAAAAGATACATCATCAAACTGAATGTTCCCTTTATAACGATTGATCGAGGTATTGTTTACTTCTTCCCCTTCATGATCCATGAGCTCAAACACTCGGCCTGCTGCAACCCTAGCTTGCTCTAGCTGAGCGAGCTGGTTTACTACGTCAATGACAGGCTGGAACAATCGGTTCAAATAGTCAACAAATGCATAAAGCACACCCACTGTAACAATCGTACCTACACCAAGAGATGCACCGCCAAAGTACCAAATGAAAGCAACAAATGCTAAGTTCCGTACGACATTAACTAGGTTAAAAGAAGTTAATGAGTTTAGCTTTAACAACTTGCTTTGGTAGGTAAAGTGGCGCTCATTCATCTCTTCAAACTCCTCCGTTGTTTGTTTTTGTCTGCGGAAAGCTTGAATAATCGGCATGCCTTGAATGGCTTCATTAATATTCCCGTTTAAATCACTTATGGTTGAACGAATTACTTCATTATATTTTCCTGCGTAAATCTTATATAGCTTCATCCAGACAGCCATGATCGGGATGAGTAATAAACAGATCGCTGCCAGTTTCGGATTCAGCAAGAATAGCGCTACATAAATCCCTGTCATATAAATCGCACTTGTCATAAATGTCGCAAGCACACGTTCATACAACTCACGAATGGCTTCCGTATCATTCGTCACACGGGCTACAATTTTCCCTGCCGGTCGATTGATAAAATAATCAACTGGCACTCGTTGAATATGCGCGAAGACATCTGTACGCATCTTTTTAATAATCTTATTTGAAGACATCTGTAAAAGATAGGTTTGGTTATATTGAAAGACTGCGGCAATCAAAAGTAAGACTACATACAAGACCAGTAACCATATAATCGAGCTCGTTTCCGGCTTAAAAAAACCATAAAGCTCATTTAACTCTAATTTCTCTGCAGGAGCTGTGATCGTCCCATCTGGAGATTCAATGGTAAAAGTCCCGCCTTCAAATGATTTCTTTCCAGTGGTCGGAACCTCTTCTGCTATAAAGTAATACGATTTACCAGATTGCAAAATCGTAGCCTTACTAGAAGTCGTATCATCTGGCTCAATCCTATCGCTGCGCTTATAAAATCCATCGTTATAAGCAACTGTGTGCTCATCATCATTTTGCTGGACCTGATACCAAGTCGTTTCAATTCCCAAAATGTGTTCATCAATGAGTCGTTTCGCAATAAATGGACCTGTTAACTCTAGCGCCACGGCTATGGTTAAGCAGATTAACCCAATAATTATCGTCTTCTTAAAAGATAAAGCATACTGAAGGAGGCGTTTTTCCGTTGACGGCTTACTCATTACGCATTCCCCCTTTCAGATTCCATTTGCTGTTTGGTAAATTGCTCGGCGTACCAAGCACCTTTTTTCATCAGTTGATCATGTGTTCCACGCTCTACAATTTCACCGTCCTCTAAAACGATAATTTGATCAGCATGTTGGACGGCTGATAAGCGATGGGCTGAAATAAGTGTGGTTTTATCCTGTCGCTCAGCTTTTAAGTGCTTAATAATGTTCGCTTCCGTTTTGCCATCAACAGCAGACATTGAATCATCCAAAATTAAAATTTCCGGATCCATAATAAGCGCTCGAGCTAAAGAAACACGTTGCTTCTGACCTCCTGAAAGGGTGACTCCACTCTCTCCAACCTTGGTATCTAATCCATTCGGAAGATTATCGATATCATCTTTTAAATGAGCTAATTCTAGAATTCGGCCAATTTCTTTATCAGAAGCGTCATCATGGCCAAACTGAATGTTTTCACGTACCGTCTTAGAAAATAAAATTTGATCCTGAGGTACGTATCCAATCCACCCTCTTGTGTCTTCTAGTGTTAGGTCATGAATGGATGCACCAGATATCGTAAGGTTTCCTTTCATGCCAGCGTATTCTCGGAGCAACTGCTTAAATAAAGTCGTCTTACCTGCTCCCGTTTTTCCAACAACTCCAATCGTGTGGCCACGTTCCACATCCAGTTTTATACCTTGTAACTGTGGACGTTCCGTATCAGGATATTGGAATGTCACATCATCAAACACAATGGTTTTTGGTAAAGGAACAGATTTCGGTTGTAACGGATCCTTCACTTCCGCTTCATAGCTCAATGTTTCATTCACACGATCAAGAGAAGCGTTACCACGTTGCATCACGTTAATCAACTCACCTACGGCAAACATCGGCCAAATGAGCATCCCTAAGTACACGTTAAAGGAAACGAGCTGACCTAGCGTGATCGTATTTTGGAATACAAGATGGGCACCATATCCTAATCCAATCGTGTAGGAAAGACCAACAAGCACTTTGATAGTCGGCTCAAACATGGCATCAATTTTGGCTACTTCGACGTTCTTTTCATATACGTCTTGTGTCATATCGCCAAAACGATTTTCATCTTGCTTTTCTTGAACAAAAGCTCGCAGTACGCGAACCCCTCGGATGGATTCCAGTACATCATCATTCATATCGCCAAAAGCATCCTGAGCCTTTGTAAACCGCTCATGTATCGTTTTACCGTACCGGTTCATGATAAGCGCCATAACAGGTAAAGGGATAAGCGCTGCTAATGTTAGCTTCCAGCTGATTGTTACGATCATAACGCCTATAATCATCAACATGAAAAAAGTAGCATCCACAAGTGTTAAGATCCCGAACCCTGTTGTCATGGAGATCGCTTTTAAATCATTCGTCGCGCGAGCCATTAAGTCACCTGTACGATACTTCCCGAAAAATGAAGATGTCATCGATAGAAAATGCTGCATTAATCTTGAGCGCATTTTACGTTCAAGTGTAAAGGCCCCTCCGAATAATAAGTAAGCCCACACGTAAGAAATAGCGTAACTCGATACAATAATTAATCCATACCATAGTAATAACTCTGTTAACTTAGCTCTCGTTAACGTTTCAAACTGGATAGCATCAATCGCCGATCCAATAAGCTTCGGAGGAATGATATCTATCCCGGCTACAATAATTAGCAGAAAAATCGCTACTGAATATCGAAGCCAATAATCTCTAAAAAACCACTGTAATTTACCTAAAACTGAAAACATAATCGTTCACCTGCTCTTCACTATAAAATTGTTTAGTTTGATTTAACTATCCGCCTTCTGCCTTCCAATCATTTAAAATCTTCATTTCTGCTAAGTAACTCACACCATTCTCCTCCTTAAAAATATTAATTTATTGCAATAGCTCCAAAAGAAGCTAGAACAACCTAATAAAAGGCATAAAAAAACACATACGCCCGAGACGTATGTGTTGTGTACACACAAAAAAGGTCACGAACGAATGTCGTGACACTAATCCCTTATGAACATGTCATAGATATTTCTAGACAGAGAAAGGAAAACGATTGGAGATCACGACCGATATAGAGTTCATGGCAATCAAACGGTTCTCTACAAAGTTTTTCATTTTAACGTGACCTCCTCTCAATAGTGAATGATTCGATTATATAATTTTCAAAATCTTACGTCAACAAAATTTAGGAAAAAATTGAAAAATATTATATTCATCTAATTTCGTGAATATTAACTCACAATCTGATATATATGTTCTTTTGTTTGAGATATGTGTGCAAAATCTCTTTTATATTCAATTAAATGGCAGTAATCTGGAATAAGCTTCTGAGTGAGATGGTGGGTTCGTTGCGTTTGTGAGGCGTGGGGGTCATTGAAACGGCAATACTCCTGCGGAAGACCGTCCAAGCCTTCTCATCCGCTACGCTCCTTGCGGGGTCTCGGCCGCCCTTTCTACCGCGGGAGTTTGCCGTTTCCTTCCCCCCCATTGGAATGTAGGTTAACGACCCCAGCTCTAATTAGTTGATCTTCTAGCGCATCAAAAGTATTATATGTAGATCAGAAATGCCATAAAAACGCTTTATCCAGGATTCTAACCCTCTTCTATCTTGTTAAGGTGCAACCAAACAGAAACACTTATTACGCTGCGGTTCCGTTAATCTCATTACGGCTAAGGTGGGCTGGGAAAACGGGCTGACTCCTCCGGAAAAACGGGCGAGCGAGACCCCGCAAGAAGCGTAGCGTATGAGGAGGCTCGATCGTTCGTCCGGGGAAAGCAGCCCGTTTCCCAGCCCGCCGCACTCCATAAAAGCAACGGAACCATACGCACCTTATCTCTATACCCAGTCTTCCACATAAGGGGGCTTAAGTTGAATAAACCTTCTATAAATAAAAGCCGCTCTAAGAAAAGAGCGGCTTTTATCGTAAAACTAAACTTCCTTGTTGAACAAGGTTTGTTACTTTTTCAATTTGTACATGTGTATGTTGAGCAATTTCTATTGGTGACGCTTTTGGATGTTCTCGAAGATAATGACGAACCGTTTCACGCTCTTCTAAGCATTCATCACAAAACATAAAAGGAGTTACTGGTGTAAGTGAGCCACAGCACTTGCAAATTCGTTGTAATGATGACATAGGTTTCGCCTCTCCTTCACTTTAATGTTTTTATAACATACGTGATAGGAAAATTTTTTCTTAGGGTCGAATGGAAAATTATTCGAATTTTATATCCTGCCCAAAATAAATAACCGAAATCAAGGACGCTACAATAAGCAGAACGAACACAATAGAAAGGGATCGAGACACATTGGCTCGCTGCACTTCTCTCCAACGTACAGGACGAATGCCTGTTAAAGAAAACACAATTACAGCAGACAATAAGATACACATAATATTTACAGTTACAAGCAAGAAAGACCCATATGCTTGGCCCCATAATCCTTTTCCAATTGACATACCTAATGCAATGTTTGGAGGTAGTAAAGCAACCGCTACCATTACCCCAACAAGATTACCAGCTTTCCTATTTAATGTAGCAATAGACCCTGCCCCACCTGCTGCAAGAGCAAGTAGAAAGTCAGAAGCCGTAACCTCTGTTCTTGCCCAATATTGATCGGTATCGACGCCAATATCAAAAATGAAATTAACAACAATTGCAATAACAACAACGATCCCCACACCTAAAAGGGAGGTAAGAGCGGCTTTGCCTAATAATCGATAGTCCCCCAAAATAGCTGCGAAAGCTGTGGCGATAACAGGACCAATTAAAGGGGCGATAACCATAGATCCAATGACCACCGCCTCACTATCTTTAATAAATCCCATTGCCCCTACTACAGCTGACAAAAAAATCAAAAGCGTATAATTCAAGGTAGTTAAACTGTTTTTTTCTACATATGTTATTAACTCATGACGACTCGCTCGCATAAGTAAAGCCTGATCATCACCTTCTTCTCCTTTTTCTTCCTCTTCTTTCTTCTCTTCAGCTTCTTCGTTTAAAGTTGCTCTAGAAAGGTAGGTTCGCACTGGAATTAACAGCGTTTCAAACCCTTCTGCTACATTAGCTACACTTTCTAGATAATTTAATATATCTTCAACCTCATCCGAATCAACTAAAATCCTCACAAGCATCCGTTCCTTAGATTCACTCGATACCCAATAGGAAGTATGAGGATGATCACGTAGCTTTTCATCAACAGATTCAAAATGCTTATTTGGGATATAGGACTCAATTAATTGTAAACTCATCATCATCTTCCTTTTCGAATATCAATTTTCAACTGACTTACCATATAAGATGCAGCAATAAAATAAGCGTAAAGAAGATTGAGCTCCAAGCATGGAACCTTCTCCTCATCCCATTCGCCTTTTGACTTCGCAACCATCCGCTCCATAAGACGAAAATTAAGAAAAGAAATGCTATTACACCTAGGATTCTTTTGTAATCCCAGAATAGATAGGCAAAACTTTGTAATTGCATCGAAATGTGTATGAAAACCAACCCCAAACCTATCCAACCGAGAGTCGCATGCATTTTCATCTCTTTACGTAAAAGAAGAGTTAAATTTCTTTTTAGTATTCGATTTTTTCCTTTTCGTATGTATAAAAGTCGCGGAAACATAGCGGAATTTATGAAGAATAGAACCGCTGCAACGAATCCCGCTATCCACAACAAGACATAACTCATACCTTACCTCCAAATATCGCAATCATAAACTTTATTGTAATCTTTTATCTATTTCTAATAAAAATCGCCATTTTCCTCATACTATGGATAATTATCATACGAGTAGAGGGGGATAATCATGCGTAGGTCGAGGAATAACAGGAGCTCTCGTAACAAAAGTTCAAATAGCTCTAATAACTCAAACAGTTCACAAAAAACAACTAGCTCGTCACAGTTGTTCCCTTGTACTATAGATCAACTTAAACAGAAACTACAAGAGACATTCAACCAAAGTCCTGATCTATCATTTCAAACATTCACCGTTCAACAACAAAAAATTGCTGTATTTTACCTACAGTATCAAATTAATAAAGACCAACTAAACAAAAGTATTTTAGATACAATCTTATCAGGAAATCAACAATGGGATTCTCAATCTATTTTAAATAAAGTCCCTCTTGGCACAGGAGCAACAAAAGATGAGATGGATCCTATTGCTAAAGCAATCATCCAAGGCTCGATAGGTGTTTATGTTGAACAGGACAGTGAAGCCATAATGTTTTTAGCACCAGAATTAGCACGACGCGCAGTTGCAAGAGCTGAGAATGAATCTCTCGTGTTAGGTCCACAAATTGCATTCACCGAATCTTTGATTACAAATATGAATATCTTACGATGGCGGTTGGATACGACTGACTTTCAAACAGAAAAAATTATAGTAGGTGAGGACGTCCCTACAGAAGTAAGGATTGTCTACTTAAAAGATCTTGCAAATGAAGAAAACGTGAATACAATACGACAACGCATTAAAGAGTTAAAAGTTGATGACTTACCGGACAGCAACATTTTGGCTCAGATGATTGAAGACAAGTCATCCAGTGTCTTTCCACAGTTACTTACTACAGAACTGCCAGATCGGGTCTGTAATTCATTAACTAAAGGGAAAGTTGGGATTCTGGTGGATAAGAGTCCCCATGCTATTGTAGCTCCTGCTTCTCTGTTTAGTTTCTTTGAATCAACAGAGGACTTATATATGCGTTGGAACATGGGGACTTTCATTCGTGTATTACGAATGTTAGCGATGCTCATTTCTATTTTACTTACACCAGCATACGTTGCTGCCCTCACCTTTCACGTTGAGATTATTCCATCCTCATTATTGGTTTCTCTTGGAAAATCAAGGGCCAATGTACCATTCCCTCCGGTCTTTGAGGCTTTGTTGCTCGAACTCTTAATCGAGTTACTCCGAGAAGCAGGAGCACGACTGCCTACGAAGGTTGGTCAGACGATGGGTATTGTAGGTGGTATCGTATTAGGTCAAGCCGCTGTTAAAGCCGGTTTCACGAGTAACATCTTAATTATTATTATTGCTTTAAGTGCCTTAGCATCTTTTACAGCTCCAAGTTATATGATGGGTACAGCGATTCGAGTGGTAAGGTTTCCAATGATTATATTGTCAGGTTTATGGGGATTGGTCGGAATCATCTTAGGGTTATCATTCCTCATTATTCACTTAATGAAATTAACATCTCTTGGAAGACCATATCTAACACCTGTTTATCCATTTCACCTTAAGGATTTCGATAACTCATTAATGAGACTTCCTTGGTCACAAAGCACTCACAGACCTTTAGGAAACCAACCAAAGAAAGTCAAAATGTATTCAGAGAAAAAAGCCAAGAAGAAAAAAGATATTGACGAGTAGGGATATCGATGAAAATAAACCTGGACATCCCAGCAGGAGTTAAAATAGAAGCCTTTTATATGTTCTTCTTAATCCATACTATGCAAATCGGTGCAGGGCTTATGGGAGTGTCAACACACATATATACGTTTGCTAAGCATGATGCCTGGATTTCGATTATTATTGCTGGAATTTGGTTGCATATTACAGTATTTGTCATGATCACAATCCTTAGACAATATCAAAACGCTGATCTATTTGGTATACAAAGAGACCTCTTTGGTAAATGGATCAATATAATACTCGGTACAGCTTTTTCAATCTATGTATTCGCCGTCTTGTTAAGTGTGCTACTAAATTATGTAGAAGTTGTGCAGGTATTTATTTTTCCGACGATGCCTACGTGGTTGATCAGTTTATTTTTGATCAGTCTCGGTGTTTACGCAGTTTTGGGAGGCATTCGTATTGTTGCAGGATCTGCATTTCTTTTCTTCTTTGCAACAATATGGTTGACGGGCTTTCTATACAAACCTATTTCATTAATGGAGATGAATCACTTTTCACCAATTATGGATGCCTCTTACAAGGAGATATTGTATGGGGCCTATAAAACATCGTTCTCCTTTATTGGGTTAGAGATTTTACTATTTGCCTATCCCTATATTAAAAACAAAAATAAAGTCCATCTTAGTGCTCAACTGGGTACTTTATTGACTGTAACCCTTACGTTTTTGGTTGTCTTTGTATCAATTGGATATTTTAGTGGTGACCAATTAGAACGCTTGATATGGGCAACTCTTTCCTTTTTCAAAATTATTCGGTTCCCTTTCATGGAACGTTTTGACCTAATTGCTGTTGCATTTTGGATGATGGTCATACTCCCAAACATCATTATTTTCACATGGTTGCTGAGTTTTTGTGTTAAACGATTATATAACATTCGCCAAAGGACAAGTGTTTATATTGTTTCAGGAACTTTGTTTCTAGTCTCCATTTTTTTTCAATACAGACTTAATATTAATACATTGACAGATTGGACTGGGAAGGTTGGTTTTTATATTGCATTTGTTTATCCTTTTGTTTTATTACCTATCGTTTTAATCAAGAAGAGAATCCAGAAAAAAGCGAGGCGATAACACATGAAAAAGCTGATCTCTTTACTCGTCGTGTGTTTGTTGCTAACAGGGTGTGTTGAAAAAAAATATATTGAAAAGTTAGGGGTCATAACCGTTATTGGCTACGATGTTTTAGAGGAAGGATTGGTTCAAGGGACAATGGTATTTTTTCAATTTGATCCAAGTGCACAGAACGTATCACAAATTATTACGAGTATTGCTAAAACATCAAAAGGAATCCGCCAAGACGGTAACCTTAAATCCAGTAAGGAGCTTGTATCGGGTCAGTTAAGACTGGTTGTGTTTGGAAAAAAGGCTGCCGAAAGCGGGACAGCAAGGTTACTTGACACATTAAACCGAGATGCTTCTATTTCAGACCTACTTTATTTAACAGTTGCAGAGGAAAACGCGAAAGATATTTTACAATCCAACAAAATGGAAGATGCAGCTGATATCGGGAACTACCTTAAGAGCCTAATTGAAAAAAACATACGTAAAGAAGTACTCCCATCAAGTACCCTTCATCGTTTTATGCATGATTATCATGACGTAGGATTAGATCCGATATTACCTATGGTTGGTCTGGCTGATGGTAAACCTGTTATCTACCACCTTGCTTTATTCCAAGGTGATCGTTTTGTAAAAAAGGTACCTGTAAAACAAGGGTTTTATTTAAAACTTCTCGAAAGTCGCTTCCGCGCAGGTCATTTAGAAACAACACTGCCTGAAGAACCATTCAAGCCATACTTACAAAGTGACCGTAATCATAAAAATGTAGAAGGAATTCAAATTGCGATGGATGAAATTAGTAGCAAAACAAAAATCAAACTCGTAGATCCAAAAGCATTAAAATTTAAAGTAGATGTTAACATTAAGACAAGAATATTAGAAATTTCCGAGGATATTCAGATACAAAACCCAAAAGTATTAAAGCTTATGGAAGAAGAACTTTCCAAAAATATTGAAAATAAGATGGAAGAGCTAGTAGAGGTCATAAAAGAAGCCCAGGTCGACCCAGTTGGCTTTGGGAAAAAATATAATGGAGCAAGTCGCAAAAAGAAACTCACAAAAGAAGAATGGCGAGAAAAGATTAAAGATATTGAAGTCGAATTTAACGTTAATGCAAAAATCCTAAGACATGGGATTATACAATAAGTTAATACTAAGGGCTGTCCTGTCTATTTCAGGGCAGCCCTTTTTCTTTTTGAGAATAAATCTCTTGCATAAACTAGTCAGAATATTTAAAATGATAATACACACTTCCTTTTACATATAAAAGCGAAGAATTTTTTTGGCCAAAATGAAAACGTTTACAGTGTGTGGAATATCCATTTATTGAAGGAGGATAAATATCATGATTTATGCAAATCCAGGAGAGCAAAATTCGAAGGTAACGTTTAAAGAACGTTACGATAACTATATTGGTGGTAAATGGACAGCCCCATCACAAGGCGAGTATTTCGATAATGTAAGTCCTGTTACAGGCAAAGCATTTTGTAAGGTTGCTCGCTCAACAGAGGATGATATTAATTTAGCAATCGATGCAGCTGAAAAGGCAAAAGCATCATGGGAAAAACTTCTACTACTGAAAGAGCAAATATATTACTTAAAATTGCGGATCGTATGGAAGAAAACCTTGAAATGCTAGCAGTTGCTGAGACATGGGATAACGGAAAGGCTGTACGTGAAACTCTAATGGCTGACCTTCCCCTTGCAATCGACCACTTCCGCTATTTTGCTGGAGCTATTCGCGCACAGGAAGGTACAATCGGTGAAGTCGACGGCGACACGATTGCCTACCATTTCCATGAGCCACTAGGTGTAGTTGGACAAATCATCCCTTGGAACTTCCCAATTTTAATGGCTACATGGAAGCTTGCACCTGCCCTAGCTGCTGGAAACTGTGTTGTGTTGAAGCCAGCTGAACAAACCCCAGCTTCTATTATGGTTCTTATGGAGCTTGTTGGTGACCTTCTGCCTGAAGGCGTTATTAACGTAGTGAATGGTTTTGGCGTTGAAGCAGGTAAACCACTTGCCCAAAGCGACCGTATTTCTAAGATTGCTTTCACTGGTGAAACAACAACAGGACGTCTAATCATGCAATATGCATCTCAAAACATCATCCCTGTAACACTTGAACTTGGTGGTAAGTCACCAAACATCTTCTTCAAGGATGTTATGGACCAAGATGATGATTTTCTTGATAAAGCGATTGAAGGGTTTGTTATGTTCGCTCTAAACCAAGGTGAGGTTTGTACTTGCCCATCTCGTGCACTTATTCATGAAGACATTTATGATGAGTTCATGGAACGTGCTATTGAGCGAGTAAAACAAATCAAACAAGGTAACCCACTCGATACTGAAACGATGATGGGTGCACAGGCATCAAGTGAACAATTAGACAAGATCCTTTCTTACCTTGAAATTGGAAAGGAAGAAGGCGCAGAATGTCTTGTTGGCGGAACACAAAACAAACTTGAAGGTGACCTAAGTGAAGGTTATTATGTGAACCCAACGATCTTTAAAGGAACAAATGACATGAGAGTCTTCCAAGAAGAGATCTTCGGTCCAGTTGTCTCTGTTACAACATTCAAAGATGATGAAGAAGCTCTCTCTATTGCGAACGATACACTTTACGGCTTAGGTGCTGGTGTGTGGACGCGTAATGTAAATACAGCTTATCATTTCGGTCGTGGTATTGAAGCTGGCCGTGTATGGACGAATTGCTACCACGCATACCCTGCACACGCGGCATTCGGCGGATACAAGATGTCTGGTATCGGACGTGAAACACACAAAATGATGCTTGGCCACTACCAGCAAACGAAAAATATGCTTGTAAGCTACAGCGCTCAAAAGTTAGGATTTTATTAATATGGAAAGAGTCACGGCAACGCAAGCTACTCTTGATTTAATTGAAAAGCTGAAGAAGAAACACGGACCTCTTCTCTTTCATCAATCTGGAGGTTGCTGCGATGGTAGTTCACCAATGTGCTACCCTGAAGACGAGATGATGATCGGGAAATCGGATGTTTATTTAGGAGAAATAGGCGGTTGTCCCTTTTATATGAACAAAAAGCAATATGAGTATTGGAAACACACCCAGCTCATTATTGATGTCGTTGAAGGCCGTGGTGGAATGTTTTCTCTCGAAGGTCCAGAAGGAGTACGCTTTCTGACTCGTTCTAAGGTTTTACCAAAAGAATAATAAACAAAGAGCTATCGAAATGAGGTTAAACTCAAATCGATAGCTCTTTTTCTTTGAAAAGTGCTCTTCTTCCATTAAAGCCCCCTTATCTGGAAGACTTGGATTCGAGATATAGGTTCGGAGGAGTCCGTTGCTTGTATGAGAGTAAGGGGGTCAGTGAAACGGCAATACTCCTGTGGAAGACCAGCTGAGCCTCCTCGTTCACTCCGTTCTCTGTGGGGTCTCATCTGCCCTTTCTACCACTGGAGTTTGCCGTTTCCTTCCCCCCTTTGCGTTTATGAAGAATAACGGACCCTAGTGTGTGAGTTCTAAACCTTACGGACATTTATTCCGTTATTTTGAACTTTTAAGGCATTTCGAGAGTCGTTACGGACATATGGTACCTTATTTGGGACAAATTGGGGTTTTTCAAGGTGATTAGATGCAAATAACGGAATAAATGTCCGTAAGCATTTCCTCACATTCTCTCTGCGGTTCCGTTAATCACCATTCGGCTAAGGTGGGCTTGGGAACGGGTTGACTCCTCCGGAAAAACGGGCGAGCGAGACCCCGCAAGAAGCGTAGCGGATGAGGAGGCTCGATCGTTCGTCCGGGGAAAGCAACCCGTTCCCAAGCCCACCGCACTCCACAATAGCAACGGAACCGCCTATCTCACTAAAACAGTTATTCCATATTACTGCCATTTAACAGAGGAACTCCCCCCTTAAAAAAACACATGTGATTTTCATAATCACATGTGTTTTATGGAAAATTTTTTATTTCGAATAATCAAACTCATCAGGATGAGGGCCGATACGCTCGTCCTTGTTTAATGACTCAAGACGATTCATTTCATGTGCGGATAATTCAAAATCAAAGATATCAGCATTTTCCGTCTGACGTTCCTTACTCGATGATTTTGGAATCGTTACAATCCCATGTTGATAATCCCAACGTAAAATGATTTGAGCAGGAGTCTTTCCGTATTTTTCAGATAGCTCTTGGATGAGCGGATCATCAAAAAACTTACCTCGTGCTAACGGAGACCAAGCCTCTAATTGAATATCATGTTCATCACAATACGCTCGTAATTCTGGCTGATTTAATTGAGGATGAAGTTCAACCTGGTTCACCATTGGTTTAATCGTAGCATCTTTTAGTAATTCATCTAAATGGTGAGGAAGAAAGTTACTGACACCAATCGCTTTAACTTTTCCGTCATTATAAAGCTTTTCAAGTGCTCTCCACGTATCCTTATACTTCCCTGGTACAGGCCAATGTACAAGATATAAGTCTAGATATTCTAAACCTAGTTTCTTTCGACTACGCTCAAATGCTTCAAGCGTCTCTTCATATCCCTGTTCATCATTCCATACTTTTGTTGTAATAAAGAGATCCTCTCGTCGCACATTGGTTTTCTGTAGAGCTTCTCCTACCCCTTCCTCATTATTATAGAACGAAGCTGTATCAATACTACGATAGCCCACTTCTATAGCGGATAACACAGCATCCCTCGCTTCACCATTTTCGACATCCATTTTATAAACACCTAACCCCATCCAAGGCATTTTCACACCGTTGTGAAGCTTTGTCGTAGAATTCAAACTCAAATCAACCGCCTCCAAATTATTATTGCTACCTCAAAGAATAACACAACCATTCAAGGATATAAAAAAAGGAAGCCTCTTAATGGGAAAAAAAGAGACTTCCTTCTTATAAAGATACATGCCGTTTGGCGTATTTTTATAGAAAAACTATACTCCAGCTTGTACAGGTTCATCTTGTTCTGATTCGTCACCAATTAATCCTGAAAGCACGTGAACACGTAGAATAAATCCTTCTACTCGATGATCATCACTTACTACAGCAAGTGGGAACTTAGAATCTAAAGCTTTTGGAATAAGGTCATTCACATATTCATCTCGTTTTACTGTGTTCACATCTGAAATGAGAATATCTTCAAGAGTCTTCTTCTCTCGAATGCCTTCAATCGCATCATCAATTGTAACAATGCCTTGCAAGTGTCGTTGGCGATCAACAACAAACACACTTGATATACCGTTATCTTTCATTTCCTTAACAGCTACTTTTAAGCCATCTTTCAATGAAACAAGAGCATTTGGCTTAATCATAATATGCTCAGCTTGAAGGACTTTTGAACGATCAATGTCTGCGATAAAGTCTTCAATATAGTCGTTTGCCGGGTGCTCAAGAATATCTTCAGGCGTTCCGATCTGTTCAACTTTACCGTCCTTCATAACGGCTACACGGTCCCCAATCTTAAATGCTTCGTTCACATCGTGTGTGATGAATACGATCGTTTTTTGCAAGCGCTCTTGAATATCTAAAAGCTCCAATTGCATCTCACGACGAATAAGAGGATCCAATGCACTAAAAGGTTCATCCATAAGCAAAATATCTGGATCATTCGCTAATGCACGCGCAAGACCTACACGCTGCTGCATACCACCTGATAGTTCATCAGGATACTTATTTTCATAACCCTTCAATCCGACAATTTCGATATTTTTCATCGCAATATCACGACGTTCAGATTTTGGAACTTCACGGATCTCAAGCCCATACTCAACGTTACCTAAGATCGTACGGTGACTAAACAAACCGAAGTGCTGGAATACCATCGCAATTTTATTTTGGCGGTATTGTTTTAGTTTAGCATTATTATATTCAACAACATTTTCCCCATCTACATAAATTCCGCCATCTGTTGGCTTATTTAAGAGATTTAAACAACGAATGAGTGTGGATTTACCACTACCCGACAGTCCCATGATAACGAAAATCTCACCCTGCTTAATATCCATTGATGCATTGTACACACCAACTGTATGACCTGTCTCAGCTAGGATTTGATCCTTCTCTTTACCTTCCTGCACCATTGGAATAATGGATTTTGGCTTAGGACCAAATATCTTCGAGATGTTTTGTACTTTCATTTTAATATTTTCACTCATTATTTAGCCTCCTTTTGGCGTTGGAAGCGGCTAGCAATACCACCTGTAATACGGTCAATTAAAATCGCTAGGAATACGATACTAATTCCGGCTTCAAAACCAAGTCCGATGTCGATACGATTAATAGCGATTAGAACTTTTTCACCAAGACCTTTCGCACCAACCATTGATGCAATAACAACCATAGCTAAAGCCATCATTGTTGTTTGGTTAACCCCCGCCATAATCGTTGGAAGGGCTTGTGGTAGTTGAACTTTCTTAAGCATCTGCCAGCGAGAAGAACCAAATGATTCAGCTGATTCAATCACATCAGAATCTACATTTCGAATCGCTAATTCCGTTAGTCGAATAACTGGAGGTAAAGCATAAATTAATGTCGCAAATACAGCTGATACGTTACCTAATCCAAAGAAGAAAATCGCTGGAATTAAGTAAACGAAACTAGGCATCGTCTGCATACCATCAAGGAGAGGTCTCATCGTAATTGAAAATCCTTTACTAAATGCCATCAACACACCTAAAGGTATTCCTAGTAGTAACGATATGACAACCGATGTCATGACTATCGCGATCGTCGTCATTAGAACGCCCCATAAACCAAATGTCCCTACAAGAAACATAAAGAATGCATACATAATACCTGAACCTAATGATTTAAAGCGCCAACCTAAAAGAAACACAATTAAAAGGAATGCCCACCAAGGCATAAACAGTAAGAAATCTTGAATACCTAAAATCGTCTGTGAAGCAATGTCACGTATAAATTGAAATAACGGTTCAAATGTTTCATCCAACCAACTTACAAAGGCATCTACATACTTCCCAATGTTAAACCTTATATCCGGAAATGAACTATTCATAGGAGAATTGTCTGTCCTCAGACAATTCATTCACCTCTCTTTTTTAAGTAATCTTTCTATGGAATTGAAAAAAGTAGTTGACCAGTAGAAGTGGGCCAACTACTTTTATTCTTATAGGACGTGTTCAAAAGGTGGAGGCACTTCGTATCGCCTCTTCATCTAAGAACTTCCTCTTATAGTGAGTCTTTAACTTTTTTAGCTACGTCCTCTGGAACCCACTCTGTCCAAAGGTCTTCATGTTGTTTTAACCACCATTTTGCTGCTTCTTCTTCAGATGCATCATTTTCTTTCATATACGTAAGTGCTTCTGCTGTAAGTTCACTGCTTGTCTCATAGTTACGTAAGAATTCAAGTACTTTTGGTGCTTTATCTTTCATGCCACTATTAACAGCAACAGTTACTCGGTTTGGCGGAATTTCTGTCCCACGGTTCTCCTCAAATGTTTCTTTATCGTAGTCTGGTTCATCAAGTAGAGTAAGATCATACATTCCTGTAACCCAAGTTGGAGACCAGTAATAACCAACCCATGGTTCACCTGACTCATAAGCATCTGATAGAGATGTAACAATTGCAGCATCAGAACCTGGACGGAAATAATTTATCTTGTCATCAATACCATATGTTTTCATCTTGGTAGCTAAGATTTCATCAACAGCCCAACCTGACGGCGCACCAATAACACGACCTTTTCCTGGATCTTCTGGGTCTTCAAATAACTCAGGATATTTTCCTAGGTCTTTTACTGTTTTTAAATCTGGAGCCATTGGTTCAATGCCACGTTCTTCGTCACCTTCAATAACGTAAGTAGGTACCCAGAATCCTTGAGCATTATCATCGAAGTTAACGGAAAGCTCCATAATTTCCTCTTTTTCAATAGCTTCGTTATAGACTTCAATAATGTTATCTGTCCACATCTCCATCATGATGTCGATGTCACCCTCACGTAAACCTTGTGTTGTAGCAGGTGTAGAACCTGAAGTGACTTCCATTTCATGTCCGTAGCCTTCTTTAATAATTGTTCCTGCAATGAAGTTGTGTACGCGAATACTATCCCAACCAGCGTCACCAAATGTGATTGTCGCAGATCCTTCACCGCTTGCATCTTCACTGCTTCCACAAGCAGCTAGTACAACAAGCATTAAAGCTGATATTAGTAATACAACTTGCTTTTTCATAAAATACTCTCCCTTTTAATTTGTGAATAGTTTCACATTTTTTACGTATTAGTTAAAGCTTTTTAGCACATACATTCTCAAATTTATGCACACGTCAGGTTCTAATCAGGAAAGACAATATGTAGAACACAGACTATAAGGAAAGGAAAACATTATTTAAGTTACGAAGATTCATTATGTCAAATTGATCATCACGTTTATGAGGTACGTGATGGAGAGGAACTTCTGTAGTAAAAAATACGTTGAATCGGTATATGAGGATGTTTTAATAGATCATGCTAAAAAACGTTTAACAGGAAATACGACTTTTTCTATCGCCTCCAAAATGTCGTTGTCCTTTCTTGACAACAATTAATATTTTACAGAAAAATGTCTCTTAAACTCAAAACGCATAATGTGTCGCATTTCGTCATTTTTTATAATAAGTATAGCTAGAAGTTATATAAATCGCTTTCATATTGAAATTGACGGTTTTCCTCTATATTACTCTTTAATAGTCAGTATTTGGTTCATTATATTTTTGCATACTTGGGATTATATACACTATTCCCAAATCAGTTATTCATATAAACTAGTAATCATTCATATTCATGGAAATGGATAAGTTATTTTTATATATTAAAGAATAAAATTGAGATGGGCTTAAGCCTTCTCTTTACTGACTTGTCTCCGTAGTTCAATACTATATCTATACGTACCTACTTTTATATCATTGGTAGTACATCAACAATATCACCTTTACCCGTCTCAAGGGGGACACTTAAATTATTTCTTCTTAAGGCATACGATTTCACTAAAAAGTTGTAAGCACGGATGATATATCCACACTTACAACTTTTCTTATTTTATAGATTCTAAAGCTTTATCTTTCACTCTACAGTTTCTGGTTCAACTAAATTCAACAAAAATGTTGAAGGAGACTCTCCCCAAAAGAATAATCGGTGTAGGGGTCGTGTCATAGCGACATATAGCAACTTCATGTCAAGTTCATTTTGATTATAACCATCATCAAGCCCCACTAAAAATACACAATCAAATTCTAATCCTTTTGATAGATAAACTGGTAAAATAACGGCTTTGTCCTTTTCCATATCCTCGTGGTCATCTATCACTTGAATGTCTTGTGAGAAATGAGGCTCTAGCTCGTTGTATATGGTATGACATTCATTTAACGTTTTTCCTATGATAACAAATGATTTAAATCCTTCCTCTTTAAGTTGCGTGTACTGATGATGGAGGCGTTCTCCCCAATTTGTATCATCTTTTAATGTATGAAACGAAGGCTTTTCTCCACGCCTTACAACCGGCTCTGCTTGAGGAAGATCATCATCCATATAGGATAAAATTTGATTAGCCACACTCATAATATCGATCGTTGTTCGGTACGTTTTTTGGAGCGTTAAATAGTTTGGTGCTTTAAACACATGATCTATAAGAGATTGCCAATGCTTCAAACCTCGGTATCGATAAATCCCTTGTGCCAAGTCACCCACGATCGTAAATAGTTCGGTATTTAAACTTCTCTTTAGACTGACAAACTCCATATAAGAATAATCCTGTGCTTCATCAATGACGACCTTTTTCGCCTTGTAATCCTTCTCCACTCCATATAACACAGCCTGCAAGTATAGGAAGGTGGCTAAATCTTCAGCATCTACTTTCTTCTTACGAATTTGGTGCAAGGAGTGCTTGCGAATGAACTCCCTCTTACTTTCGCTAACTTCTTCAAAAGCATAATGAAACGTATCATCTTCCTGATATAACCGCTTAAAATAGTAATTAAGAGAACGATTCGGAAACTTTTTCATAAAAGTTCGGACACCTTTTTTGGATTCCGTCTCAATCTCATTCAACTTATATTCTTTTTGATCAAGTAAGAAACTAACTCGCCTTTTTCGTTTATCAGGATCTTTTATGCTATACATCGCTTTGTCCAATTCATCATCATATCGCTTTTGAATTTTATCTAACATGACTTTTTTCTTGCGGCGTATATCACTCATGAGGATTTGGCGTATTTTTTCTTTTCGCTTGTAAAAAGGAAGATAGGCATAGTCCTCTAAAAACATTTGTTTAACCCTTTTCCCATTTACAATACGAAAGCCAGCTACCATAAAGTCATCCTCAACAATAAACTCTTTCTTAATCTCATAGATATACCTATCTAAAATCCTTTCAAATTGAGGGGATCCTTTTAACTCAGCTATGTTTAGCACTTCTTGATTTTCTTGTGTTTCAAGCGCATTCATCAAGGTTTCATGCTGAGTCTGTACTTCAAACCCATGTTCCGTAACAAGCTGAACAAAGTCTACAAAAGTCGTTGAACGCGATTGATCAACACCTAACTCTGGTAGAATTTCTTTCATATAATCAATAAACAAGCGATTGGGTGCTAAAATCAGCATTTCATATGGGTGGAAAATGTCTTTTAAGGTGTACAAAAAATAAGATACTCGGTGTAAAGCAATCGTTGTTTTCCCGCTTCCTGCTGCACCTTGTACAATGATTGGCTTACGGAGATCAGCACGTATGACACGGTTTTGTTCTTCTTGAATCGTTGAAACAATTTCAGTTAAACGATGATCTGCGTTTTGGGATAATGAACTTTGAAGTAAGTCATCTTTCGTGGTGATATCGATATCCTGAAAGTCCAAAAGTTCTCCATCTTCTATGGAGTATTGGCGTTTAAGAGATACGGTTCCCTCATATGTTTCCCCATGAGCTTCATAGCTGACATCTCCCAAACGACCTTCATAATATACATTCGCTAACGGAGAACGCCAATCCAAAATGATCGGCTGCTGGGTTTCACGATCAAATAACGATACCTTTCCTATGTAAAAAATCTCTTCTTCTGCTTTTTCTTTACGTTGATAATTAATGCGGGCAAAATACGGTTTCTTCCGGAGTCTTTTGAGGTTCTTGAGTTGCTCTCGTGACATCTGCATAAAATTTGCATGGTTCAGCATATCCTGATACTTCAAACTACTATCTTTAAAATCGAGTGAAGCAACAGTGCTTTCCTGACGTTTCTTCAACGTCTCTTGGTCGGTTTCCTGAGCTGCGATGACAGAATCCATATACGCTTTTGTAAAACGTAAACGTTCCTCTTCTTCTAAATAATCGGGATGGTTTTTCATCGAGTCATTCTCCTTTCACTACTCTGTGATTGAATGACGAGTGATTCACCGCGCTCGTAAGCATGAGGTTTTTCAAAGCAACATTAATACATTACCATAATAGGATTTCAAATTAAAGGAAAAATATTCTGGATGTTTATGAGGATGTGTGGGGGACAATGTTGTGCGGAGCTCTGCCACTTTCGTGCGGAGCTCCCTAACAAAACTTCTTCTATCTTCCATCTTTGTGTACGGGAACCCTTAATTCATACATGAAAAACGATAAAATTCGTAAAATAAGTGGATATAATGCTAGAGCACCAAGTAAATTTCCGATCTCTTCAAATACGTCAGTTAAAGCCATCACACCGACAAATATCAGCAGAATGGCAAACGTAATATTCCCCATAGGGCCATTCATTGGTTTCCAAGATCGAACGGTTGCGATTGTCTCCTGTTCCACTTCTCCAAAACAGAGATAGTGATACGGTCTAATGCGTAGATAATTAGTTGCTGTAACAAGTTCGTCCCGTTTATTTATATCTTTATAGCAATAACGACAAAATACAGAACTCATATAACTCCCCCTTATTGTCTCACTTTATTATATAAAATTTTTTCATAAGCGTCGAATAGGCTTTCCTTTAAATAGAGTTAAAATAAAACGAGCTTGGCAGCCAAGCTCGTTTTATTCATATCAAGATGTATTCTCAGGCATTTTTAATAATTTCCATCACTTTTTCTTTAGCTCTCTCATTTTGATACTGTTCCATGTTTTCCAGGATTTGATCTTGTTCTTCTTGAAGCTGTTCAACTTCTTGTAAGAAACGATCCTCCTCTAGCTCTTCTTCCTCAACCATACGCGCAAACCCTTGTTTAACAAATGATTGGGCGTTCACAATCTGATCTCCTCTACTAGCATAGCGAGATAGCGGAATTAAAAGCATTGGTTTCTTTAATGCAAGAAATTCAAATATTGCATTAGATCCTGCACGAGAAACAACAAAATCTGTTATCGCAAATAAGTCGGTCAGTTCTTCATTTACATATTCAAACTGAGCATAGCCCTGTCTCTGAATATCTTCATCTTTATTCCCATGACCACACAGATGTACAATCTGAAACTTCTCTAATAGTTGATCAAGGTTCCCTCGAATTGATTCATTTATCTTTTTCGAACCAGAGCTTCCCCCCATAACAAGCATAACGGGCTTTTCCTTTGTAAATCCACATAGTGAATAGCCTTTTTGAGGATCACCCTCAAATAATTCATCACGGACTACAGCACCAACCCATTCAGCCTTCTGTTCAGGTAAATGCTCCATGGTTTCCGGAAATGTAGCTAATACCTTTTTCGCAAATGGGATGGCTAATTTATTGGCGAGACCTGGTGTGTAATCTGATTCATGAATCACTGCTGGAATACCGTTTAGCTTAGCGGCTGTTACAACAGGAACAGAGACGAATCCACCTTTCGAAAATACAACTTGAGGCTTTCGTTTTCTTAAAATGGATAAAGCTTGACCCGTTCCCTTTAACACTTTAAATGGATCCTTAAAGTTTTCCTTTGAAAAATAGCGTCGTAGCTTTCCTGTGGAGATAGAATAATATGTGACACCTTCCAAAGGTTCAATCAGCTTACGTTCAATGCCATCATAAGATCCTATATAGTCCACTTCCCATCCCTCTTTTTGAAACATCGGGATGAGCGCTAGGTTAACGATCACATGCCCTGCAGTGCCGCCTCCTGTAAATAAAATACGTTTCGATGTCATATTCAGTCGTCCTTTCTTCAGCAAGTAGGAAGTCAGTTATTTTAAGCGCTTTTCTACAATATATGCTATAATCCCTCTTATCGTATTAGAAAACACACAGAAAAGGAAGGGAGAAATATGTACAAAACAGATTCACTACAACAAAAAATGAAATTGTTTCTCCTCATCCTATTTCCTATTCTAATTACTCAATTAGGTATGTATGCCATGAACTTTTTTGATACGGTTATGTCTGGTAAAGCCGGCGCCAAAGACCTAGCTGGAGTTGCTATTGGCTCAAGTCTTTGGGTTCCCATTTTCACAGGAGTGAACGGCATTCTGATGGCTCTTTCTCCTATCGTAGCACAATTAACCGGTGCAGATAAAAAAGAAGATGTTCCCCATGCTGTTCAACAAGGCTTGTATCTCTCCATTGCCATGGCTATTGTCGTTATAATTATTGGGTACTTCTTGCTAGATCCAGTTTTAGCCATGATGGACCTGGAACAAGACGTACGATCTATTTCCAAATTTTACTTAGTCGCTTTGAGTACAGGAATTATTCCATTATTCATCTTTAACTTACTGCGATGTTTCATTGATGCATTGGGCCATACAAGGATGACGATGATTATTATTTTGTTGTCTCTACCTATTAATATTGTGTCCAATTATGCATTTATATTTGGAAAATTAGGCATGCCCGCTTTAGGTGGAGTTGGAGCAGGTGTTGCTTCTTCAATTACGTATTGGATATCCTGTTTGATCATCGTTTGGGTTACATGGAGAGTACGCCCATTTTCAAGTTACTCCATCTTCACTCAAATGAATAAACCCTCTTTCAAAACCTGGTGGGATCAACTGAAAATTGGTGTCCCGATTGGTTTTGCTATATTTTTTGAAGTAAGTATCTTTGCAGCTGTTACTTTATTTATGAGTGCTTATGACACAGCTACCATTGCAGCCCACCAAGCAGCTATAAATTTTGCTTCGTTTCTATATATGATTCCATTAAGTATATCAATGGCCCTGACAATCGCAGTGGGTTTTGAAGCTGGTGGTAATCGTGAAAAAGATTCACGGCAATACAGTTTTATGGGAATCATCATAGCCGTTGGGATGGCTATATTAAGCGGAATTGCCATCTATGCTTTTGATGACCCTGTAGCCCGTATGTATAGTGATCAAACTTTCGTGATTGAAATGACAAAGCACTTCTTATTTTATGCAATTTTCTTCCAGTTAGCGGACGCTTTCGGCGCTCCACTACAAGGAGCTTTACGTGGATATAAAGACGTAAACATTACCTTGGTTATGGCGTTTATTTCTTATTGGATCATCGGTTTACCAAGTGGGTATTTGTTTGCGAACTTTACCTCTTTTGGTCCTGCTGGATATTGGATGGGGCTCATAATCGGACTAAGTGCCGGAGCCATAACATTGTTATTTCGACTGCTCTCGATTCAAAAACAAAAATAATTGTCGCAACGTTTATTCTCTCGCTATTTCCTTGGAAATATTGTAGAAAATTGAAATATTAAAAGGTCAGCCAAAGGCTGACCTTTTATTTTTAGTTTTGTAGATTCATAACGATCAATCGCTCTTCAGTCATTTCATCAATGGAATACTTTGGACCTTCTTTGCCCCAACCGCTGTTTTTCACGCCACCATATGGCATAAGGTCAACACGGTATTGAGAAGCATCATTAATCATGAAGCCTCCTACTTCAACTTTTCGTGCTGCTTTAAAGGCTTTATCCACATTCTTAGTAAAAATACCGCCTTGTAATCCATACTCAGAGTTATTAACTTCATTTAAGCATTCATCGAAATCAGAGAAGGACATTAGTGTCACAACCGGAGCAAAGAGCTCTTCACAAACTACCTTCATATTATGGTCTGTGTTTGCTAAAACAGTTGGTTCAAACAATGCTCCATCTCTCTGTCCCCCAAGAAGTACTTCAGCACCTTGACCTTTGGCTTCTTGGATCCATTCTTCAACACGTTCTGCCTCATCTTCACTAATCATTGGCCCTACATCCGTTTTATCATCAAATGGATCACCAACATGCAAGTCATTAATTGCATCAAGAAGTTTTTCTCTAAATTCTTTCATAACTTTATCGTGCACATAGATGCGTTGCACTGAAATACACACCTGGCCAGCATATGCAAAGCTCTTTTGTGCTAGTGTCTTGGCAGCCAAGTCTATGTCTGCTTCTTCATCTACAATGACAGGAGAGTTATTTCCTAGTTCTAAAATCAACTTATTTAAGCCGGTATTTTGTTTTAACTTCAGTCCTACTTCGGCACTACCTGTAAAAGTGTATAAGTTGATTCGTTTATCTTTCATCATTTGATTACCCACTGTTGAACCAGAACCTACAACAACATTTAAGAACCCAGCTGGGAGACCCGCTTCTTCAAACAATTCTGCTAACTTTAATGAAGAAATTGGCGTTGCACTTGCAGGTTTAAGTACAACCGTATTTCCTGCAGCGATGGCTGGAGCAATTTTGTGCGCAACAAGGTTTACTGGGAAATTAAAAGGACTTATCGCTCCTACAACTCCAACAGGAACCTTTAATGTGAAAGCCATACGGTTTTCAGATCCAGGAGCTGCCTCTACAGGAACACCTTCCCCATGAATGCGCTTTGCTTCTTCAGCTGCTAATTCAAACGTTTGTGTAGCACGATCAATCTCTGTTCTTGCTTGTTTAATTGGTTTACCCGCTTCACTTGTAATATTTTGAGCAAGCTCTTCTTTTCTTACCTGAAGTAGCTCACTTACTTTATTTAAAATCTTGTAGCGTTCATATGGTGATAATTCTGTGTGTTTATAAGCATGATGAGCACTGTGGATCGCTTCCTCTACATCTTGTTCACCTGCTTTAGATACTTCAGCATATACTTCCCCTGTATATTTGTTTTTCACGTCTGCTTTATCCTGGGTTTCTACCCATTTTCCATTAATGAATAAGCCATATTGATCTGGCATTGTTCCTCCACCCCTTTTTTGTATTGATCTCTTAGGTTAAATTTCCAAATAAATGTTTGATTAAACCTGATGCAATAATCTTAGAGGTCAGATAAAGAAAACTTGCCGATTGGCAAGCCTTTAAAGGCGTAGACAGAGGCTTAGTTGCACTTATACTTCATTCTTTCAAAATTTTCACTACGCCGATTCACTTCTGTGCTAAAATTTCAAGCTTTCTTAAGGTGAAATAAAAAAACTGGAATAAACAAGTATATGTTTATTCCAGTTCTATTATCCAATATTTTATAGGAATAAGCCAGCAATAGTGGCTGAAAGAATTGACCCAAGTGTTGCACCGATAAGCAACTTAAGACCAAACTTCGAAACTGTTGCACCTTTTTTACTGTCGATACCTTGAACTGTACCAGCAATAATACCGATGGAAGAGAAGTTTGCAAAGCTTGTTAAGAATACGGATACAATACCAACTGTTTTATCAGATAGAGCACCATCTGCAATCATTGGTGAAAGCTGTAGCATTGCAACGAATTCGTTCGTAACAATCTTTGTACCCATTAGACTTCCTGCTTGAATTAGCTCTCCAGAAGGAATACCCATTAGGAACGCAATTGGTGCTAGGATATAACCCAGAATCTGTTGTAATGTTACACCTGCAAAAATCATTGAAATCACTGAGTTAACAAGCTCTAGTGATGCGATGAATGCAACAAGCATAGCAGCTACAATAAGAGCAATTTTACCACCATCTAGGGCACCATTACCCATAGCTTCGAAAAAGCTTTTTGCATTCGATACTTCTTTAATATCTACAACATCTTCTTCCTTAGGAACTTTAACCGGAGCAATAATGGAAGCCAAGATTAATGCAGAGAACATGTTTAGCGGTAATGCCACTAATACAAATTGTTCAGGAATCATCTGCATGTAAGCCCCTACAATCGAAGCCGAAACAGAACCCATTGCAGAAGCGCTTACAATGTAAAGACGGTTCTCACTTAAGTGGTGGAACTGAGATTTAATAGCTAATAATGCTTCGGATTGTCCAAAGAAAATACTGTTAACCGCGTTAAAGGATTCAACCTTTGGTAAACCTGTAATCCAAGAAAGAAAGGCACCAATATATTTAATAATTGTAGGAAGAATCTTTAAATAAGTTAGAACAGATAAAATCGTAGCAAAGAAAATAATTAATAAAAGCACATCGAAAAAGAAAATGTTTGATGGTTCACCATTATCCATTGGAACACGAGCAACGCCCCCAAGAATAAAGTTAACACCCTCTTTACCGTATTTAATTAGAGCATCAAAAATACCAGAAATAAATGTTACGATAATATTTCCGATTTTAGTATTAAACATGAACCATGTTGTCACAAGTTGCAGAGCAATCATGATTCCAATTGCTACATAATTAATGTTTTTTCTATCGTTGGACATTAAAAATGCAATACCAAGAACAACTGCAATAGCAAGCAAACCAAGAAGAATTCCCATGATGAGCCAGCCTCCCCTTTCGTTAATGTATATTTTAAAAGTGTGTAATTAAGGAGTTATGAAAATGCTTTCATTCCTACCTTCCGAAGAAGATTGTATCAAGTTGTCGGACGTCTAGCAAATGCAAACATTTCCAGAAACCTTAAAAAACATGTTTAACCCCTTTGCTGTCGGGGAATTTGAGGTTTTTCAAATTATTTTTGCCTCTTCTTAGACTATCCACATCAGTGATTTTCATGTGTGTTTTAGAAAGTTTATATAATTAAAAAAAGCCAGCTCATTCTAAGCTGACTTTTCATATTACTTTTATTTTCTTATAAACATTTGTGTCCAATAGTGACCGTAACTTCCACCTTTTGCATAGCCTACTCCAATATAAGTAAGTTCACGATCTAGAATGTTCTTACGATGACCTGAACTGTTCATCCATGCATTAACAACTGCTCTTGCAGATGTTTGGCCAGCAGCGATATTCTCAGCAGCTTTCGTGTATTGCACATTGAACGACTTCATCATTTGAAATGGTGAACCATATGTCGGTGAGTTGTGAGAGAAATATCCTTTATCTCTCATATCAGCAGATTTATATCTAGCCACACGAGAAAGTTGCCAATCTGCTTTTAGAGCAGGAAGACCTTGTTTAGCACGTTCTTGGTTTGTTAACTCAATAACTTGTTGTTCAATCGACTTAATATTTGGCTTTAGTGGAATGGTAACTTGATCACCAGGATAAATTAAGTCAGGATTTTCAAATTGAGGGTTAGCATTAATAATCTCGGAAAGTCCGATTTGATACTTCTTAGAGATCTTCCAAAGCGTATCCCCACTTTTGACTGTGTACGTATCTGATTGTGCATGTGTAACATTTGGCAACATGAACACGAAAAACAAGCCTACCAAAAATAAAGGCACTAACAGCTTCTTCATGTAAAATCGCTCCTTCTTATAAGTAATCAAGAGTAGTTTGCCTAATTTTTCTTGTATTACTCATAAAAGTTTGAAGAACTGTTCATTTCCTATTTTAGCAGTTTCTGATGAAAGCGGATGAACACCTTGCCTTCATTGATAGGAAGTTAGAAGAATTTAAACATCAGACAACAACAGTGGAACAAGTTTCAATCATGGAAGAAATTGAGGCATACATACGCGATCATCATTTAGTCATTTTTTAATATCATCCACTGAAAAAAGAGCGGTTGATCCCATGATTCGGGATATTCACTTTCAATCATTTTGATATGTGGATTCCTTAGTCTTATAACTCAACAGAAAAAAGCAGCGGATATGTAATCCACTGCTTTTTCATATCTTTTTATCGGAATGATTTAGGATTTAAGGCTTCCTTAATTCCCTCTCCAATAAAGTTAATGGACAATATTGTCATGATGAGAATGAGTGCTGGTGGCACCCATACCCATGGCATGTTTTGTAGAACGTTAGGTTGTTGGGAAGCTGACAGCATATTCCCCCAACTTGGTACTTCTTGTGGAACACCAAACCCTAAGTAACTTAATCCAGATTCAGCTACGATCATTCCTGCGAATAAAATAGTAGCCTGCACAATGACGGTTGTTAACACGTTTGGAAGAAGGTGTTTCATAATAATTTTAGATGGTTTACATCCAATCGAAATGGCTGCCAGGATATACTCATTTTCCTTCTCAGCTAAAATCTTACTTCTTACCAGACGAGCAACACCGCCCCAACCAAGAATACTTAAGACACCAATTAAAACCCATAAGCCCGAAACGATTCCAAACAAGATAGCATTCAGTACAATTACGAATACTAGAAAAGGGAAGTTTAGCATGAAATCAGTAAAACGCATGAGTAGATTATCTACTGTACCACCAAAATACCCTGCAATGGAACCAACTAAAGTTCCTATAAACAATATAATGGTTGTACAAGAAATTCCAACAAATAACGAAACACGTCCGCCATAGAGCAACCTTGTAAATACATCTCGTCCACTAGTATCCGTTCCTAACCAATGTTCAGTGGAAGGAGCTAAGGACATTTGCCCAATATTCACCAAAGTGACATCAGCAGTTGTTATGAAAGGGGCTAGAAAAGATAATATGCTTACTATTATCAAGTAAACTAAACTTATCATCGCCAGTTTATTTCGCATGAATTTACGACGGGCCATTGCCCAAGGAGATAAGCTCTTGGGTGGCTTAGTTGTCGGTGACTGGGTTTGTGTGTCTTTTTTATGAACGACCTCCATAGCCACTCCTCCTAATCTACTCGTATTCTAGGATCAACAATTCCATACAACAGATCGGCTAAAAGATTACCAACCAAAACTAAGAAAGAGAACATTACAAATAATGTCATCAAGGTTGGATAATCCTGTGAGCTAACCGACGTTAAGAATAATTGTCCAAGCCCAGGGTACGTAAATATTGCTTCTGTGATTAAAGCACCGTTTACAATTTGTACAATGTCAAAACCTAAGAATGTCACAATCGGAATAATTGAGTTTCTTAAAATGTGACTATTATAGATCTTAGATTCAGCAGTTCCTTTTGCACGTGCTGTTCGAACATAATCTTTTTGACTATTGTCAATGATGTCATTCCGTAAAAATTGTGTATATGTCGCTGTTCCTAAAGCACCAAGAATTAATGAAGGCATTAATGCATGGTAAAAACGACTAAGCCAAAAATCTAATGTACCCTCATCTACAGAAATATCAACTGATCCACTGAACGGCACCCATCCTAACTTAAACGAGAAGAAATAAATGGCGAAAACACCAGCTATGTAGGAAGGGAGTGCTAATAGAAAGTAATTAAATCCTCCAATAAGATGGTCCATTCTGGTATGTGGGTGTCTACCTGCATAGATCCCCATAGTAAAGGCAAATATGTAGGTGAAAACCATTGCCATGACACCTAACATCACCGTATTCGGTAATCGTTGTAATATTAGATCCTTAACCGGGATTTTATATTTAGTAGACTTTCCAAAGTCTCCTTGGACAAAATTAGAAACCCATCGGAAATACTGCACATGAATTGGGTCATTGTAGCCGAGTTTTTCTCGCATTTCCTCAATATATTCAGGGTCAGTATTATTCGGATCGATTTCCCCACTGAAGGAATCTCCTGGCATAGCTAATGCCAGGAAAAACGCAACAATGGAAATAAGGAGTAACATCGGAATCATGCCTAATATTCTACGAAGTGCATACTTTAACATGAAACATTCCCCTTATCTGTAAGCATTTCTAAGTGTTATTGTTTGATAAACCATTCGTTCGGGTTGTTGCTTCCAGAAACATCATACTCTACGCCACCTACGCGCTTATTTACACCTTGAGTCTCTTGAAGCTCCGCGATGAATAACATAGGAAGTTCTTTGTTAACAATTTGTTGCCATTCAGAGTAAAGCTTTTTACGCTTAGCAGCATCAGTACCTACAACTTCAATGTCAATAGCATCTTCCAGAAGCTTATCGCTTTCTTCATTTACCCAACGAGGGAAGTTCCACATCATATCAGATTTCCATAGAGCGGATGGATCTGGATCAGCACCTGTACTCCAGCCACCATAGAATACTTCAATGTCATCACTGTCTTTTTCGATCTTGTCATAGTAAAGAGAAGCTTCAACCATTTGCAATTCTGTTTGCAGTCCTACTTGGTTCCAGTACTGTGTAAGGGCTTTTGCACGAGATTCAAAGGTTGGGTTACTAGTTGCATAGTGAGAGAATTTAACTACGAACTCCTCACCATTTGGATCTTCACGGAAACCATCACCATTTGTATCAACGTATCCAGCTTCATCAAGAAGATTTTTCGCTTTTTCAGGATCATATGGGTAATCTTTTAATTCACTCTCGTCAGCAGAAATCCAGTGTGAAGATGGAACTGGACCATTAACTTTAGAACCATAACCTTGGAAGAATGCTTCAATCCACTCTTCACGGTTAATTGCGTGATACATTGCCTGACGAAGTTTTAAGTTCGCATATTTTTCTTTTTCTTCAACAACTTTTTTCTGTTCGTTATCAAATACTCCTAGCTTGAAACCAACATAGTAGTAAGAAAGACCAGGATACGTTACAAGATCTACATTATCCATTTCTTCAACTTGTTTGCCCAGTGTAGGGTGAACAGGTACCATATCAACATCACCATTTTGTAAAGCACCTACAACGGTTTTGTTATCAATAACCTTAACGATGATTTTGTCCAGATTTGGAGCACCTTTCCAATAATCTTCGTTTGCGATAAATTCATAGCTCTCACCAGGTACAACTTTACCCATTTTGAAAGGTCCAGTACCAATTGGCTTCGTACGTGTGAATTCATGACCCATCATATCTTTAACAGGAATACCTTCCCAACGCTTCTTGTTCATTGGGTAGCTCCATACATTTACAAGGTTGTTAACACGAGCCTTATCAAATGTAACCTTTACTTCATAATCATTAACCTTTTCAATACCAGAGATAGAGTCTGCCTCACCATCGTGGAAAGCTTGAGCACCCTCAATAGTTTTTACGTTCGCATAACGTGGACCTTCGTAGTCTGCATGTGCTAGTGTTTCTAGTGCAAAGATCCAGTCATCTACTGTTAGCTCATCACCATTATGCCATTTAACGCCTTCTTCAAATTTGAATGTGAAGGTTTTGTTATCTTCAGTTTCCCAACTAGCTAGGTTAGGTTCAGCTTTAAGGTTTTCGTTAAAAGTATACAAACCATCTACCATAAAGCCCATGATATCAGCGTCTGTAGCTGTACCATAGAAAGCCATGTTTAAGATTCCTTCTGGCTCTGAATCAATAGCGTAAGTTAGAGTACCGCCTTGTGCTGGTTCATCACTTGCTTGGTCATCTGACCCGTCACTACCTGAATCACTTGAATCATCTGAATCCGAACCACCATCGTCTGATGTCTTTTCACCATCATCTGGTGTTTCACCTTCAGTTTTCTCTGAGTTACAAGCTGCTAGAAACAAAGACAACATTAACACCATGGCCATTAGCCATAAAAAACTTTTGTTCTTCATGAAATAATTTCCCCCTGTTCATTTTTAAAGTAATGATTAATCGTAAAGAATACATGCGACGTGCTGACCCGGTTTCACCTCCTTTAATTGAGGTTTAATGCTTGAGCATTTATCCATCGCCTTAGGACACCTTGTATGGAATGGACACCCTGAAGGTGGATTCTCTGGACTAGGTACATCCCCCTGGAGAACGATACGCTCTTGTTTTTGGCCGAAGTTCGAAGGATCTGGAACTGCTGAGATTAGTGCTTGTGTATATGGATGTAATGGATCTTTATAAATAGAGTGTTTATCCGCTACCTCAACGACATTTCCTAAGTACATAACTCCAATTCGATCACTCATGTGTTTAACAACACTAAGGTCGTGAGCAATAAATAAATAGGTTAAATCGAATTCATCTTGCAATTCATTTAATAGATTTAAGACCTGAGACTGTACAGATACATCTAATGCAGAAACAGGTTCATCAGCTATGATCAGTTTCGGCCTTAAAGCTAATGCTCGCGCAATTCCGATCCGTTGACGTTGACCCCCAGAAAACTCATGCGCGTATTTAAAGTAGGCATCCTCAGGTAAACCAACTTTATTTAGGAGCTCCATTACTTCTTCTTTCATTTCTTCTTCTTTTTTATTTTTGTAATAGTTTTTAATTGGCTCGCTTACGATGTTTCCTACCATTTGCATTGGATTTAGTGAAGCATAAGGGTCCTGAAACACCATCTGGATATCTTTTCGAATATCTCTAAGTTTTTTTCCATTCACATTTGTAATGTCTTGATCATCAAATATGACAGAACCCCCTGATGGGTTTAACAAACGTAGGATGGAACGTCCTGTGGTAGACTTCCCACAGCCTGATTCTCCTACTAGACCGAGTGTTTCTCCTTTTTTAATATCAAAAGTGACACCGTCTACAGCTTTTACATTTCCAATGGTTCTTCTAAAGAATCCACCTTTAACAGGAAAGTGCATTTTTAAATCTTTAACTTCTAATAAATTTTCAGTTTTAACACTCTTATTTTCGGTTACACTCATCCTAACACCCCTTCTTTAGGGTGGCTTGTTTCGTAAAGTAAACAAGCAACTTCATGTCCCTGTTCATTTTCTTCTAATTGCGGTGTGATTTCCGTACATTCTGGCATCGCTTTTGGACAGCGATTAGCGAAACGACATCCTACTTGTGGCATTTTTGTTAGAGAAGGTACGATCCCTTTAATGGTTTCAAGCTTCTCTGTATCTTCTTCTAATTTAGGAATCGACCCCATCATTAGCTTCGTATATGGATGCTTTGGCTTTGTAAAAAGACTCTCTACATCTGTTTTTTCAACAATTTTCCCAGCATACATCACAATGACTTCATCACATGACTCAGCTACAACACCTAAATCATGCGTAATAAGTACAATACCCATATCATTTTTCGTCTGAATATCTTTTAATAATTCAAGAATTTGAGCTTGGACGGTTACATCCAAAGCTGTAGTTGGCTCGTCAGCGATTAACAACTTAGGCTGACAAGCAATAGCCATGGCAATCATAACTCGTTGTCTCATACCACCTGACAGTTGGTGTGGATACTCATCTACAATTTTAGCTGCTCTTGGAATACCGACAGCTGATAAAAGTTGAACTGATTTATTTCTTGCTTCTTTCTTACTTAGTTTAAAGTGATTGTGGAGCACTTCTTCAATCTGGTATCCAATCGTAAATACTGGATTTAAAGAAGTCATAGGCTCTTGGAAAATCATTGCCATATCTTTTCCACGTATCTGATTCATTTGCTTTTCATTAAATGATTGAATTTCTTCTCCATCAAAAAGAACCTCACCATTCCGGATCTTTCCTATTCCTTTTGGAAGAAGCTGCATGACTGATAAAGACATTACACTCTTTCCACAGCCTGACTCTCCAACAATTCCAACTACTTTCCCACGATCTACAGTAAAAGATACTCCATCAACGGCATTATAGTCTTTGCCTTCGATATTAAAAGATGTCTCTAATCCCTTTACCTCTAGCAAAGGTGCCTTTGCCTTTGATTGCTCTGATTTACTCATAGAACACCTCTGAATCGTTTATTATTGTTAATCTTAGTAATCTTGGTAATTTTCAAAAAACTTTATATTTTTTATTATGTTAAACCATTTTTTTGAATTAAGTCAATCCTTTCTTAACATTTTTTTGTAAAAAAACCTCTTTTTTTAAAATATATGTAACCTTTTCGTAATATTTGATATCTTTTTGAAAAGAATCTAGTAGTAGATTCACTAGAAGAACATTGTATTGAGGAGGATTTTTTAAATAGATAGAGTAATTATTATATAAGAGGTTATTAGGGGTGATGTATATGACACAGAATTCATCGGTAAAAGATCATGACCATAAAAAAATTGCCGCTCAATTATTTAATCGTGTTTGGGATTATCTTGATCAAGAACAACGTACTGAAGAAGATAATATGTCTATGATTCATATGGCACACGCATCTCGTTATCATTGGGGAGAAGTTGGTGAACCCATAAATCTGGTTCGTGGTGAATGGCAAGTATCTCGTGTCTATAGTGTTGTAGAAAGAGCTGAACCAGCTCTTTTTCATGCTGAAAGTTGTTTAGCTCTTTGCTTGGAGCATCATATAAAAGATTTTGATTTAGCTTTTGCCTATGAAGCTATGGCAAGAGCATATAAAATAAAACAGGATCTTGAACAAATGGAGAAGTATATACAGTTTGCTTATGAAGCTTGTGATAAAGTTGCTAAAGATGCAGACCGCAATGTAGTTTTAGGGGAATTGAGGACTATATAATATAAAACAATCCCTACTCTTACTTAACCCAAATGTGTCAAACTTATGAAAGATGATTAATATTGTGAATCATTTCACAAAACAATGGTGCTTAAGGTTTTTATGTATGTTATATTTATTGTGAATCATTTCACAATAAGATTTACATGATAGAAAGGTTGATTGGATATGAATCAGAAAAGCACAAATAAAGTGGCACTTATCGGAACAGGATTTGTAGGATCTAGCTATGCTTTTGCACTATTAAATCAAGGTGTAACTGAAGAACTCGTTATGATTGATATCAATAGAGACAAGGCTGAAGGTGACGCTATAGATCTGAAGCATGGTTTAGCTTTTGCTTCTCCTATGAAAATCTATGCTGGAGATTACCAGGACTGTCGAGATGCAGATATTGTTGTCATTACAGCAGGTGCTAACCAACAACCTGGAGAAACACGTTTAGATCTAGTCGAAAAAAATGTGAAGATCTTTAAAAGCATTGTGGACTCTGTTATGGAAAGTGGATTTGATGGGATCTTTCTTGTAGCAACCAATCCAGTTGATATTTTATCCTATGCAACTTGGAAGTTCTCTGGACTGCCTAAAGAACGGGTTATTGGTTCAGGTACAATTTTAGACACCTCACGATTACGCTATTTAGTTGGGGAAGAGTTTGATATTGATCCTCGTAATATCCATGCTTACATTATGGGTGAACATGGCGATACAGAATTTCCTGTTTGGAGTCACACTACCATTGGAGCAAGTAACCTTAGAGAGATTGTAGATATGACCGAAAGAGAAACACAGGAAAAATTAGAGGATATTTTTGTCAATGTTCGTGATGCCGCTTATCATATCATCCAGCAAAAAGGTGCTACCTATTACGGCATTGCCATGGGGCTTGTCCGGATAACAAAAGCGATTCTACGTAATGAAAATAGTGTGTTAACTGTCTCAGCTCTCCTTGAAGGTGAATACGGTCAAGATGATCTTTATATTGGTGTACCAGCGATTATAAACCGCGAAGGCATTCGTAAACTTATCGAACTTCCTCTAAATGAAACAGAGCAAGATCAATTTAAGCATTCAGCCGCTACACTAAAACAAGTGATAGATAAAACCTTTTAAATAATCAAAAGGCCGGTTCCTCTCCGGCCTTTATTTTTTTTTCATCCTATCTACCTTAAGCTTTCCTCCGGATTCCAAGGTCACACCTACTTTAATGTCTTTTATCGTATCTTCTTTTAACCAGTCTCCTTGACTCAGCTTTAGCCTCTTAAATTCCTTAGGCTTTTTTTTATATAATCGATATCCTAAATCATAAATATCAGCTTGGTTTTCTAATCCTTTTAAATAAGTGTTCCTGATCTGCTTCTTAATTTTTTCAGTTGATAATTGTTCAAGTTCTTTAACCTTAGCTTTTTGAGGGTTTTCAATAATGGTTCCTGAAACTTCTACCTCAATATTAAATTGAACATTACTTCCTTTAACAACAGGCTTTATGTTTACTTTAGGACTATCAGCTACAATTGATGCATATACAGACTCGTCTTTATATAAGTATAGTGGGGCTCGTTTTGTACTCTTTTCTATCCACCTAAGACCTTTAATATCCTTGATTGAATAAGCACCTTTAAATCTTGCTTTGTCCATAATCATTAAACCACCCCACTCCTGGATAGGATGATTTTCTTCACGTTTACTCCATTGATTCTGATTAGTATTTAATACAGGGAATTCAGCCATTTTTCCGGGCTCATATCTCTCAATTAAATATTGTCTTAATGATTTAGGCTTTGCTATTGAAAATTGCTTGTACACATTATTCGGATTATTTTCTTTTGCATAGTAAGGGGATAAATCTAAGATAGGCTTACTATTAAATAACTCATCTACTTCAGATTGAGTTCCATATAACCAAATAGCACTGCGTGTCTCGGCAAAACGATTTAATACATCAACTACATCATCAATAACCCGATCTCTCTTTAACGCATCTTCCGTAAAAACAATGTGTCCGATATGAGACCATGATATTCTCTGTTGTGAGGTAAAGTAAATGTTGTCTGTAGCACTATCAAAAGAGTCTCCTACGCCATGACCAATCCATACTGGAGCATCTTGTTTTTTCCCGCTCCCCCCTTCTGATTTACCAACATTTTCGAGAGGTAAACTCCTAATATAAATATGCATTTTGTCATCTTTATAATCGATCCCTAACCCCGTTACATAGATAGCATGCTCCAATTGTTTTAAGTCCCAACATCCTGAAAGTACACTTACCATCAATATCATTAACATAAAACGTCTCACTCATTTCTCTCCTTTCGAGACGAGTCACTAGTCTTTAACATACTTGGACGCTTTTCTGTACTATCTCCAGGATTCCAAATGGCTTTTGATATTTCTCTAGGACGCATAGGAGATATAGGAGCTAAATACGGAACACCAAAAGAGCGTAAATTAGCTAAATAGCCTATTACAGCAAAGAGACTTAAGAAGAAGCCATACATTCCTAAGAATGATGTAAAGAGTAATATGACAAGGCGTAGAATCCCTACTAAACCTGTTAAGGATTGATTAATTAACGTAAATGTTGATACTAAAGCAATGGCATTCACTACCAATATACCCGGAGCAGTAAAACCAGCTGCAATAGCTGCTTGACCTATAATAATCCCCCCTACAACGGAGAGAATTTGTCCAATTACCATTGGCAAACGTACCCCAGCTTCTCGAAATAACTCAAACAAAGCAAGCATTAAAAAGCATTCAAGTGCGGCAGGTAATGGGACGCCTTCCCTCGATAATGTTACTGTGGCTAAGAGAGTAAAAGGTAGTTGATCAGGATGATAACTAATTATAGCTATCCAGAACGATGGTAAAAATAAAGCTAGGTAAAACCCTACATATCTAATCAACCGTTCAAATCCTACAAAAATTGAGGTCATATTTGCATCCTCAGCTGTTTTTAGAACAAATAGTAAATTAACTGGGGCTATTAAGGCTGTTGGTGTACCATCTACTAAAATTGCGAACCGGCCATGCAATAAACTGTCCACTACAAAGTCAGGACGACCTGTGTAAGAAAATAAAGGAAACAGTGGTCTCTTTCGATCACCAATTAGCTCCTCTAGTCTTACATTACTTACGATCCCATCTACTTTTAATTTTTCAAGCCTAGACTTAGCTTCTTCTATCACCTCTAAGTTGGTAATATCTTCTATGTACATTAACATGACTCTAGTTTTCGTACGTTCACCAATCTCATAAGTAATGACTTTCAGCGTAGTAGTTCTAAGACGTTTTCGAATAAGAGCCATATTCATACTGGCTTCTTCAATGAACCCTTCCTTCGAACCTCGAATCGAGACTTCTGTGCTTGGTTCTTCAACCTGCCTTTTGGGATGTTTTATAATATCAATTTCCCAAAAAGATTGGCTTTGCTCATGTAGCACAATTACTTTCCCTGTAAACACAGAAGCTACAATGTGTTCAGCAGAAACATCTTCTTGTAGTTGAACGGACTTTGCTGCGGATAACTTTTGTAACTTAGCATTTACATCATTTCCATCCATTCTTTCTTCCAATGGATAAAGAATTTTATTAAATAATTGCTCGCGATCATACAACCCTTCACACATTATAGCTGTATAGACTCCTGTTTGGTTTTCTATATTATAAAATTGTACATCGTTACATCCATCGAACAATTCTTTCATAAAATCCACAGTAAGTTCAGCAGATTTACAGCTCATATTTAGTTGATTTCTTTTTTTATTTCGTTTGAAAATCGGACTCATTTTCTAAGCCTCCTGGATGTCCATATAACCGTAAGTACAATGAATAAAAGATAAAGGCTCATGGTTATCGTCATACTTGGAAGAAATACATGTTTTAAAAGGTTGAAAAACATGTAATCTGTCATGGGAATATACAGACTAAGTAACAACATAATGAGAACAGAGTATTGCACCCACTTTCTTATTTTCTCCTTATTGATCACTAACAAATCTGGAATGATAACAGTGAATAAGGCAATACGAATTATAGCCCCAGATAACCATTGATATATTGTAAAATAGTCTACATGACTAATGTAACTTCCAATGGTCACTACTCTCCATTGCTCATAAGCTGGGTATCTTAAATCAGCATTTACTTCAGGTCCAAACAGTGCAATCCCTCCAGTTGTTGGTGAAATTAAAAGGTTTGTAAGAATTAATGGAATCAACAAGTATTTCCAGTAATTAACTTCTCCCTTCAGCTTACCTTGTAAAAACAAAAGGATCACAAGGTCAAAAGCCCCTGATAAACTATAAAATAAACTCTCCCAAATAGGCCCCCACCCATTAACAAGGGCTGGAAAAAGTAAAGAATAATCTTTATTAGACATATTAGCTAAAGATACAAAGATCCCGAGTAACACAACAATTGGTAGTAAAACTCCACTAACTATCGCCAGAGACGTTATGTCTCCTCTAATTAATATAGAAATGACAAAAATGGCACTAATCACTAATACAAAAATCGGTGTGTTATTTAGATAATTCACTTTAGTCCACATTACTGTATCAAATGTCGTAATATAAATTTGAAGCAAACTATAAAGTATAAAAGGAACCGTAATAAGAATCGTTTTAATTCGTCCAATCTTTCTTTGTAAATACTTAACTAATGGTTCCATATTCGTTTTTTTATATACGAAGTAAATTATAGAAATGACAATTACTAGCGGAACTATATTAAGAAGCGTCCCGACCCACGCCCCACGTCCCCCTTCATTCACAATAGGCATTAGAATAACATGATTATAGAAACCTGTACTCATCATGATTAATAAAAATAGTTGTAAAAAAGAAATCGGCTCATTTCTCATAGGTAAAAGAATCCTTTTTGTTTTTCCTTAGGTTCTTCAAATCTAATGTTATTATTCTTTATCTAAAGAAAACTTGCCGATTGATTGCTAACATTAAACACTTTCGTAACATGTAAAAAAGCCCTCAAAAATGAGAGGGCTTTTTCTGTTACTTATAGTTTTAAACATATGCTTTTTCTTCATCCTCTTGGAAGAAGTGTTTCATCGCATAGAATACATCGGCCTTACGTCGTAAAACAAAGTGTCTGAAACGAGGATCTTCAATCTTTTTATAGGCTGACATGAGAGTCGAATGCCTATTATACTGGTTTACTTCGCCGTAACCAAACATGCTTGATAAATCCATTAATTCATCCACAAGCTTTAAGCAACGTTTATTATCTGAGGTTAAATTATCCCCATCAGAAAAGTGGAATGGGTAAATGTTATAACTCTCCGGATTATACTTTGTGTCGATAAGTTCTAAGGCTTTTTTATAGGCTGAAGAACAAATCGTTCCGCCGCTCTCACCTTTTGAGAAGAAATTTTCTTCTGAAACTACTTTAGCTTCAGTATGATGGGCTATAAATTCAATATCTACCGTTTCATATTTTGTTCGAAGGAAACGTGTCATCCAAAAGAAGAAGCTTCGCGACATATACTTTTCCCATACGCCCATTGAACCCGAGGTATCCATCATAGCTAACACAACAGCTTTAGATTCTGGCTTCACGACTTCGTTCCATGTTTTATAACGGATATCTTCTGGATAAATGGGGTTAAACGTAGCCTCTCCACCCATGGCATTTCGCTTATAGGCAGCAAGCATCGTGCGTTTTTTATCAATGTTTCCTTGTAAGCCATTTTTACGGATATCATTAAAGTCAATGTCTGTCGTAACAATGTTATCTTTCTCTTTTTCTTGCAAGTTCGGGAGTTCTAACTCTTTAAATAAAGCTTCTTCCAACTCAGCAATCGATACTTCCGCTTCATAAAAATCTTCACCTGGCTGGTCCCCGGCTTTTTCACCTTTTCCTTGTGCCTTTTGCTTCGAACCATCACGGGCTACAACATCGCCAACTTGACTTTCTCCCTCGCCTTGGCCTACGTGTTTATTTTTATCATGATTGTAACGTATCTTATATTCATCCAAGGATCGGATCGGAATCTTCACAACATCTTTTCCATTCGACATAACGATATTTTCTTCAGAAATCAGGTCCGGTAATTGATTTTTTAGTGCATCTTGCACTTTTTCTTGGTGGCGCTGTTGATCATCGTACCCTTTTCTATGGAGGGACCAGTTCTCTTCAGAAACAACAAAGTTTTTCTCACTCATCCTTACCCCTCCTTCATTTGTATTTACATTATTGTATGCAGAGATTGTCATTTTGATTAAAAATTCAGAAAACTTGTGCGGAATTTATCCGTTTCAAGACTGTCATGGAGGTATTTTTAATTTTTTCACTAAAAAAAGACAGCTTTCGTGAAAAAGCTGCCTTTTTGTATCTATTCTTCTACGGGTTTATATAATTTTTGCCCTATCCACGTTTGTAAAATAAGAAACAAGCCACTAACAGCCCAGTAAAGTGGTAAAGCTGCTGGAGCTGATAAAGAATTAAATAGGATGATCCCTGGCGATAAAAGACCCATGATCTTCATCTGTCCTTGTTGTTCAATAGGCATGTTATTCATCGAAACACGATATTGAACATAATAGATCACTGCTGCAATAAGGGCCATTAAGATATCCATTTCACCGAGTGGAAACCATAAGAAGGAATGGCTAGCTATCTCTTGAGAACCTCTAATTGCATAGTAAAAGCCCATTGGCACTGGCCAATGGGCTTTAATCATATTCCTTAACCTTCTAATAGTAGGTTATAAGGATCTTCAATCATTTCTTTAATGCGCACTAGGAATTGTACGGCTTCTTTTCCATCTACGATACGGTGGTCGTAGGAAAGAGCGATGTACATCATTGGGCGAACTTCGATTGAGTCGTCCGGCATTACCATAGGGCGTTTTTGGATGCTGTGCATTCCAAGAATACCAACCTGTGGCGTATTCAAGATTGGTGTAGATAGTAATGATCCGAAGATTCCTCCGTTTGTAATCGTGAAGGAACCACCTTGTAGGTCATCAAGGCCAAGCTCTTTATCACGAGCCATTTTACCAAGACGGCCGATTTCTTTTTCGATACCAGCGAAGCCTAGACGGTCTGCGTCACGTACAACTGGGACAACTAGTCCGTCATCTGTAGAAACAGCCATACCGATATCATAGAATTGTTTCTTCACAATTTCATCACCTTGGATTTCAGCGTTCAGAAGTGGGAACTCTTTAAGTGCTCCTACTACAGCTTTCGTGAAGAAGGACATAAAACCAAGTTTTACATCATGCTTATCTTGGAACTGGTCCTTACGCTCTTTACGAAGGTTCATAACAGCTGTCATATCAACCTCGTTAAATGTTGTAAGCATTGCTGCACTCTGTTGCGCTTCTACAAGACGCTTGGAGATTGTTTGACGTCGACGAGACATTTTCTCGCGCTCAACTGGCTTAGAGAATTCTGTTTTTTCAGAGGACTTGTCCTCTTTCTTCTTCTCTTTTTTGCCACTTCCGCCTTTAGAACTTGAAGGTTCTTCTTTACCTTTTTTCGCTGCTTCCTCAACATCCTCTGGGCGGATACGGCCTAGTGGATCCTTAGGATATACTTTGCTAAGGTCAATGCCTAGCTCACGTGCTTTTTTACGTGCAGCTGGAGATGCAATGGATTCTTTGTTTGGATCCTGCTCTTCTCCACCTTGTTCTTCTTTAGCTTCTTGTTTCTTTTCTTCTTGTTGCTCTTGCTTAGAATCGTCCTGAGACGCTTCTTTTGGTTCTTCTTTTTCTTCGCTATCGGAGGAGCCGCCACCTTCGCCGCTCTCGTCTACTTTGGCAATTGTGTCGCCTACTTCTACATCATCACCCTCTTGAACGAGAACTTCAGCGAGGACACCACTATAGTCTGAATTCACTTCAACGTTTACTTTATCTGTTTCAAGCTCAAGAATGGCATCGCCTTTCTCGACTTGGTCTCCTTCGCTAACTAGCCATTCGGCTACGGTACCTTCTGTAATGGATTCTGCGAGCTCTGGTACTTTAATTTCCTTCATTGGAATCTCCTCCTTTAGATAGCTTTAGTGCTTCTTGGATGATTCTGTTCTGTTCGGTTTTGTGTATATTTGGTTCCCCAACAGCTGGTGATGAACGTTTTGGACGTCCAATATAGCTGATCTCTTGGTTTTGCTTCACAAGACGATAAAGGGTTTCTTTCACGAAATCCCAGCTTCCCATATTACGTGGTTCTTCTTGAACCCAAACCACTTCTTCAATATTGGAATAATAGTCTAAGATCTCTTCTAATTGTTTTTCAGGGAATGGATAAATTTGTTCTGCACGAACGATATGCAGCCAATCCCAATCGCGGTCTTTTTCATTATCAATTTGTTCTTCTAGATCAATCATAATTTTACCGCTTCCGATAACAAGTCGCTTCACCTTCGTCTTCTTCTTCCCAAGACCTGGTTGCTCCATTAGAGGTTTAAAGGACTCTTCACTGAAGGCTTTTCCTTCTGAAGCAACGCGTTGGTTACGAATTAGACTCTTCGGCGTCATTAGTACAAGAGGACGTGCAGCATCTTTATTTCCAATCGCCGCTTGACGACGCAGCAAATGGAAGTATTGTGCTGAGGACGTAACGTTCGCTACCGTCCAGTTATACTCGGCACTTAATGTTAAGAAACGCTCTAAACGAGCACTGGAGTGTTCAGGTCCTTGTCCCTCATATCCATGTGGTAAAAGAAGTGCAAGGCTAGATTTTTCACCCCATTTTGCACGCCCAGCAGAAATGAATTGATCAATAATAACTTGACCAGCATTCGTAAAGTCACCGTACTGTGCTTCCCAAAGAACGAGGGTCTCAGGAGCATGTACACTATATCCGTATTCGAAGCCTAGTACACCTGCTTCAGATAATGGACTATTATACACTTCAAACGATGCATTTGCTTCTTCTAATCCATGCATTGGGCAGTACGTAGAGCCATCTTCTACATCATGCAGCACTAGATGACGGTGAGCAAATGTACCACGTTGACTGTCTTGTCCAGTTAAACGAATTGGCATTCCATCTTTAAGGATTGATGCGAATGCTAATGATTCACCTGTAGCCCAATCAACTTTATTACCTTCTTCAAGCACATTTTCACGACGTTGAAGAATTTTTTCTAGTTTTTTCAATCCATTAAAGCCTTCTGGACGGTTGAGTAACCCTTTATTTAGGGCTTTCAAGTCTTCTAATGGTACAGCCGTTTCAATGGATTCCAGACCATTCACCATTTCTTCAGGTACATTTGGTTCATCCATTTCACCTGTTTCATTTTCCTTCATGTTCTCATAAATATCACGAAGGTTTTGGTGAACTTCTTCTTGCATATTATTGTACTCTTCTTCAGTAATAACCCCTTCATTTTGAAGTTGTTCTGCATAAACTGTAGCAGCTGTAGGATGTTGGTCAATACTTTGATACAACTGTGGCTGTGTTCCACGTGGTTCATCCATTTCGTTGTGGCCATAACGACGATATCCCACAAGATCAATTAAGAAATCTTTATGGAACTTCTTGCGATACTCATATGCAAGGTTTATCGCGGATAAGCAAGCCACTGGGTCATCTGCATTTACGTGAACAATTGGAATCTCATACCCTTTAGCCAGGTCACTAGCATAACGAGTAGAGCGCCCATCCTTCTCAATTGTTGTAAATCCTACAAGGTTGTTCGCAATAATGTGCAGAGATCCTCCAGCACGATATCCTGGTAAATCACTCATGTTTAAAGTTTCTGCGACTACACCTTCACCAGGGAATGCCGCATCACCATGAATCATAATAGGAAATGCTTTTCCTGTGTCCTGTTCAGCCCAACCACGATTACTCCGGTCATCCTGTGCTGCACGTGCAAAGCCTTGTACAACAGGATCAACAAACTCTAAGTGAGAAGGGTTATGTGCAAGTGTCACTCGAGTCGTTCGTTCTTCATCCTTCTCAACATCACGACTTGCTCCAAAGTGATACTTTACGTCTCCTGTCCAACCATAGTTAATCCCGATTGAACCTTCTGAAGGAACTAACTCTTTGTTTGGTGCATGATGAAACTCGGAGAAAATCATATCGTATGGTTTCCCTAACACGTGAGCTAACACGTTTAAACGACCACGGTGTGCCATGCCCATCATAATATGATCGACATCATCTTCTGATGCTGCTTTAACCATATGATCAAGCATAGGTACCATGACATCTAAACCTTCAATAGAGAAACGTTTTTGTGCTACAAACGTTTTGCCTAGGAAGTGTTCAAATCCTTCTACCTGGGCTAATCGTTTTAACACTTGTTTCTTCTGATCTGCCGAAAACTCTTTTACATAATTTCCGTTCTCAATTGTATTTTGAAGCCATTCACGCTCTTGATCATTATTTACATGATCTACTTCGAACGAAACCTTACCTGAATAACGTTTCTTCAGCGTTTCTACAACTTGTAGACCATTGGATATATGATTAGGAGCCTTACTCCAAATCCATTTAGCTGGAATTGATTCCAAATCCTTTTCTGATAAACCATATGTTTTCAGATCAAGTGTAGGTGAATAACGCTCATCTTTTTGTCCAACTGGATAAATATCCGCTTCCATATGTCCATAACGACGAATAGCCTCAACCAATTTCATTGCTGAGGTTACCTTTTGAATATCTCCAGCTGATGGCCCTTGTACAGAAGTTCCGCCGCCTTGAGCATCCATCCAATCAGGTGCTCCGTATTGATCAAATACATCTTTTAAGGACGGGTCAACTTTTGCAGGGTCATCTAAGTAAAGATCGTACTGTTCTTCAATGTACCCCATGTTGGGGCCATGAAATTGTTCCCAAATGTTTTCATTAGACCCATTATTCGACACGATTTACTACCTCCAATAGAAGTTCGCTTTCTCTGACGTAAACGTTTGCAAACTCATCTTCTATTATAATGATTTTCCGTTTTCTTCTTCAACTACTTTACCCTAGTTTTTTTCATGAAAACAAAAAAAAATTCGAAATATGTTGAAAAAAAGAGTAAAAACAACAAAAAGCACCATTGAAAAATGACCACAATGGTGCTAAAAACATCATTTATTCTTCATCTTCACCGACTGTGTAAGCCATTGAGAAAAGCTCTAGTTGGCTATCAAGTGATTTTTTACCTTTGTCCCTTTTTACATAGTGGTAATTCCCATTTGAATCTTGGACTCGTGCTTTCATGTTATCTTCAAGCATGATCTTCAAGATTTTCTGTAGCCGTTTTTTAATGCCTCCATCATAGATCGGGAATAACAATTCAACTCGTTTTTCCATATTCCTTGTCATCATATCGGCTGAAGATAGATACATCTTCCCTTCACCATTTTTATGGAAGTAATAGATTCGGCTATGCTCTAAGAACCTTCCAACAATACTTGTGACACGTATGTTCTCACTTACCCCCTTAATACCAGGTCGTAAACAGCAAATTCCACGGACGATTAAATCAATTTTCACTCCTGTACGCGATGCTTCATAAAGTTTCATAATTATTTTTTTGTCTGTAAGGGAGTTCATTTTTGCAATAATACGACCATTGCCATACTTTTTATGACTTTGAATTTCTTGATCTGTTAAAGCTAAGAAATCTCTTCGAATATCAAAAGGAGCCATCGATATATGGTGGTAATTCGGTTTTTCGGTGTATCCACTTAGATAATTAAAGAAGTTCGTTGCATCGATACCAAATTTACGATTAGATGTAATAATCCCCATGTCTGTATATAATTTGGCTGTTTGGTCATTATAGTTACCTGTTCCAAGGTGAACAAAGCGCTCAATTCTATTTTTTTGCTTACGTACTACAAGTGTGATTTTACTATGTGTTTTTAAATAGTTCATTCCGTAAATAACATGGCAACCAGATTTCTCAAGCTCTTTTGCCCATTGAACGTTATTTTCCTCGTCAAACCGTGCCTTAAGCTCAACCAGTACCGTAACCTGCTTACCTTTTTCCGCTGCACGTTTCAGCCCTTCTATAATTGGCGAATCACCACTTACCCGATACAGGGTTTGTTTGATCGCTAAAACATCTGGATTATCTGCAGCATCTTCAACAAAATCAACGACTGGCTGAAAAGATTCATAAGGATGATGCAGGAATATATCTCGTTCATTTACAAGTTCGAATAAATCTTCCTCAGATCCAATGTCTTTTGGAGGTTGTGGAATCAGCCCTCCGAACACAAGATGGTCTTTGTCTTCTTCCAAATCACTATAGAATTTAAAAAGATAGGTTAAATCTAGAGGGCCATCAACTTCATATACATCTTTTCGATGGATTTCCAGAACATTTAAAAGAAACTGAAGTACTTGGGGGTCATACTGGTCTCTTTTAATTTCAAGACGTACTGCCGCACCCCATTTTCGCTTTTTTAATTCTTTCTCAATCTCTTTTAGAAGATCACGAGCCCCTTCTTCATGGATCGTCATATCTGCATTTCGTGTGATTCGGAACTCTGTTACGGATTTTACTATATAACCCGAAAACATTTTATATAGGAAGTGACTAATGATATCCTCTAACATTATAAACTTACGATCTTTTTCGTTAGAAGCATCCAATTCTACATATCGATTTAACACTGAAGGAACTTGTACAATAGCCGTTTTATGCCCTTCTTCTTCCACATCAACTTCATCTTCAAGTACAACAGTTAAATTGATACTCTTATTTAGGAGCATAGGAAAGGGACGATATGCATCGACAGCCATAGGCGTTAAGACAGGGAAAATTTGTTCATCAAAGTAATCTTCCATTACCCGATACTGTTCTCGAGTAAGGTCATCCACCGAGACAAATGAGATGTTTTCTTCTTTTAACATGGGAAGGAGCACATTTTGATATGTAGAATACTGCATATCAACTAGCTTATGGTTTTTATCTGAGATCTTGGAGAGTTGTTCTTTAGGTGTTAATCCCGCTTTATTTTCCGGTTTATTAAAACCCGCTTTCACCTGATCCTTTAGTCCAGCTACTCGAACCATAAAAAATTCATCTAAGTTCGAGCTAAATATCGCTAAAAATTTCAAGCGTTCCAATAAAGGGTTATGTTTATCTAAGGATTCTTGCAATACACGCTCATTAAAAGCGAGCCAACTCAATTCTCTATTATTGTAGTAAAGAGGATTCCCTAATTCATTTGTTTGTTCCATTCGTCTCCATCACCCTTCCTCTGTATTAAGACATATGTGTTTATACGAATTTTACCAAGTGTTTATAAGCGAAATATAGATTTGATATAAAGTTATTGTTAACCAAGTGATGATCCGATATTAGGCTTGATGTCATAACTTTTATAGAAAAAAGAGGTAGCTTTAATATGCTACCCCTCATATGGTTGGAAACAAACGTGTACATTTCGTTTAATGGCTTTTTCAAGATGTTTTTTCTGTTTTTCTACTTGATATTCTTCTGGTAAAGACTCCTGATTACAATACACCTGCATATGCAAACTTTCTTTTTGGATATCAACTCGAATGTCTTCTACAATGCCTCTTCTAGTAGAATCTAAACTAAATGAAAACTTCGTAATAGCTCCTAATAAGCGAAGCTTTTTCTTCTCCTCTTTTAAGAACCAATGCTTGTATGGGTGAAAAAATTGTTTAAAAATTGATTTACTTTTGAATGAAGCAATTAAAGCAACCTTCAATCGATCTTTATGAAAGAGTCCATCAATTGTTCGATTAGCTAGTAAATAGAAGGTGTGCTGGGAGCTAGATTCTGAATCAATATAACCTCCTAAGTTATACACAAAAGCTCCTCTTTTTAGAAGACTTACATCCTCTTCTGTGAAAGAAAAATCACCATCTCCATGCTCTTGAAGCTCATTAATAATTTTCATAGCTATATCGGTCGTTTTTAGCACATGCTTATAGTTGATATCAAAATCAGAAGCTAGTTCATTAAAGCTTTCTTCAATTACATTTGGAAAGATTGAAATGCCAAAATCTGTTGTAAGTTGCTCATTAAACACACCATCACGCAAGCCTTTTCTACTCAATACAAAAGATTTTGCACCCACAACATCATATAAAGATTCAAAAACCTCAATAGCAGGCAAGATAATATCTGCTCTATCTTTTGTCAGACCCTCTACCTTTTGTAGTTTTTTAAAGTTTAAAGTCATTAAATATTGCTTTATAAATTGGATATCATGGTCTTTTATACTGTATTGATGCAGACCTGCAAGTGGGTACTCTTTTAAGGATTGATCTACTTGAGCAAGGTTGCGAGCACTTCCCCCTATTCCGATTAATGGGACATTGCGACCTTTTAACCAAGGTAGTGATTCGAACTGATCTTTTAGATAACTGCTTAGTTTCCTCATTTCCTGTTCGGTTGGAACGTCACCTTTGACAAACATGTTTTTCAGCGTCAACGCACCGAAAGGAAAACTATGGGAATATTGAATTTTGCGGTTTTCAAAATAGGTTACCTCCGTACTTCCTCCACCAATATCAATGGTAACCCCCTCTGATATTGAAGTGGAATTTACCACAGCTAAGTAACCATAATACGCCTCTTCTTGTTCAGATAAAATTAACATATTGTAACCTATCTGAGCTTCCACTCTCGAGATAATCTCGTCTTGGTTCGTAGATTGACGAATGGTTGCGGTTGCAACACAAACAAGCTGGTCTAATTCATAAGAATCCGTTACTTCTTTAAAGCTCTTCAATATCTTTAAAAGGCTTTGGATACCGTCTTCACTCAACTCACCACTATCTTCTAAATAATTACGTAAGCGAGCCACAGCCTTAACATTTTCTACTTCTTTAAACCTTCCACTCTTATTCCGAAGATAGATTACAAGTCGAACCGTATTCGACCCTATATCAATAATGGCATAATGATGTCTGCTCAAAAGTTACCCACCTTTATTAATGCAGTACTAGAATGGTTTCAGTATAGCATATTTATACCCCTTTATGCCTTAATCGTAAGCTCATGATTCTAAAGGATTCGACATAAAATCAGAATAAATTCTTTAGAGCAATTTTATATTAAATGTTATCAATCGTATCCGCTTTAACCTGGTTCCTGCCGTTTTCTTTTGCTACATACAATCCACTGTCTGCAGCTTGTATCAAATCTTCTTTATTTATGTGCTCTTGAGGGATAACTGAAGCAACCCCTACACTTACTGTGACCACTGGTTTCACTTTGGATGATTTATGTGGAATGGATAGTTGCTCTATATCTGAACGTATCTTTTCTGCTACAGCTCGTGCTCCATCCAGGTTAGTCTCTGGTAAAATAACAGAGAACTCTTCACCACCGTACCTTGCTACGAAATCACGCGGTCGATTAACAGAAGCTTTTATCGAACGAGCTACCTGCTTAAGACATGTATCTCCTTGAAGATGTCCATAAGTGTCATTGTAGAACTTAAAATGGTCAATATCGAGCATGACCAAGGATAGAGCTCTTCTATTAGCCAACGCATCATCCCACTCTGTGGCTAAGGTTTCATCATAATAGCGTCGATTCGGAATTCCTGTAAGCCCATCTAATTGTGATAGTTCTCGTAACATTTGATTGGCATCTTTCAATTGCTGTTCAATCTCTTTTTGTTCTGTTACGTCATGGATTATTCCCATTATAGCTTTTTGACCATTGTATTCAATCAGCTTTGTCCCAACATTAGCTTGAACGATGTTTCCTGCTCTATGAAGGAATCGAACATCATTCAATCGCTTGCTTACCTCATTTGTTTCCATTGCTCTAGTGATTCGATATGCTACTAATTCACGATCTTCTGGATGGATAAACTCAAATATTGATTCTCCTAGAAGATCTTCAATTTGATCTACTCCTATGAAACTTAAAGCTTTATCATTTATAAACTCAATTTTTGTATCCTTTAATACAAAGATCACTTCTGGCGAAAGGTGAATTAAGCTGCGATATTGCTCTTCACTTTCCTGAATCTTCTTCTCTGTTTGTTTTTGTACAGATATATCATGTGCAACTCCAATTACACCAATAATTTCTTCCTCAATAATAATAGGAGCCGTATTAACAGTAAGATACACAATCGTCCCATTCTTATGAACAAGTTCAGTCTGGAACGTTACAGACTCGCCCTCTTTAACCTTTTTAAAATTCCAAAGTGTATCCTCAATGCATTCTTTATCGATAAGAGGAACAAAAGATGACCCTTGTAAATCTTCTTTGGAATACCCAGTAATGAGTTCAGCGGATCTATTTACTTGCTGAAAATGCCCTTGTAAATCAAGTGTAAAGGTTGCACTTTGATTATATTCAAATAGAGATTTATATTGTTGTTCTCTATGTAAAAGTTGATTCTTCATCTTTTCCAAGTAGTAGTTTGACTCTTCCAACTTTTGATTGGTTTGCTGTAATTTATAAAAGTTTTGATTCGATTGAAATATGTAATTTGCAACATAGAAGGCTACAATTCCTCCAAATAAAGCTATAATCCAATCTATTTTATAAATACTAATTAAAGCTTCTTTGTTATCGTTAAAGACAACTAGCGTGATGTAAAGTGCTATATATACAATAACTATACTGACCACATTCATAACAATTGATTTCATAGCAGGTTTAAACGGTAATTTTGTCATAATCGCACACACAATACCGATAGAAAACATGAGTAACATGGCAGTTATAGAGACTTCTGAAAAACCTCCAACTAAAATCACACGTGCTATACCAATGATGAATGCCGATCCCAAAGCAGCCGGAATCCCAAAAAACACAGCTGCGATAACAGTAGCAATATGCCTTAAATCAACGATTACCTCAGCATTCACCTGAATGCTAAATAACATTAAGATAATGCCAAGCACCCCAAACAATCCACCAGCAACAAGTTGGGTATCTAAACGATGGAATATAGATTGATAGATATCCCCCTTGTGTACTTCCTTAGATAACAACCCTATGATAAACAAATAAGCTATGATCACCGCAACGTTCATGGTTAAATCTAAAATCATTCATACGCCTCCATATACTCGATAACTAAATCCTACCAGAAAGTAAGCCAAATGTACTACTTAATGTGTGAATTTTTTTAATATATTCTGTTAGAAATTTTTTGACCTTTATTCTAGCCTCTTAAAAGAATGACTTGGAACCACTATATACTTATCGCACAAAAATATACCAGCCCACATATGGTTCTCATGTAGACTGGTATCAGATTTAATTTTATTTATCGATTCAACAAACTCCCAACATAACGTAACAATTCATTCGCTGATGAAGAGTTATACCCGTAGCTATCAACAAGGGTAGCTATAACCTCATTCACCTTCTTCAACTGTTGCTCATCTGGAGTCTTCGTAGAAGTTGTGATCTTAACAACGTCTTTCAGATCAGTAAATAGTTTCTTTTGGATCGCTTCTCGTAGTCGTTCATGTGAAGAATAATCGAATTTCTTACCCTTACGAGCATAGGCTGAAATTCGAATAAGGATCTCCTCTCGGAATGCTTTTTTGGCATTTTCTGAGATTCCGATTTGCTCCTCTATGGAACGCATAAGCTTTTCATCTGGATTTAATTCTTCGCCTGTAAGTGGATCGCGAAGTTTCGTTTTATTACAGTACGCCTCAACATTATCAAGATAGTTATCCATGAGTGTTTTAGCCGATTCATCATAAGAGTACACGAATGCTTTTTGTACTTCTTTCTTCGCAATCTCATCGTATTCTTTTCGTGCTATCGAGATAAAGTTTAAATAGCGTTCCTTATCTTCTTTAGAAATTGAGGCATGATTAGATAATCCATCTTTTAAGGAACGTAAAACATCGAGTGCATTAATAGAAGTCATTTCTTTTTTAATAATCGTTGAAGAGATACGGTTGATCACATAACGAGGGTCAATTCCACTCATACCCTCATCATGATGCTCATTCTTCAACTCTTCTACATCAACATCACTAAAGCCTTCTACCGCTTCCCCGTCATAAAGACGCATTTTCTTAAGCAGGTCTACCTGGTTATTCGTAGAATCTTTCAGACGTGTCAAAATCGTAAACATCGCTGCTACTTTTAAGGTATGAGGGGCAATGTGCACATCTTTAATATCACTTTGGCCAATCATTTTTTCATAAATACGTTCTTCCTGAGTGACTTTCAAGTTGTAAGGTACAGGCATGACAATCATACGTGAGTGTAATGCTTCGTTTTTCTTATTAGCAATAAACGAACGATATTCCGATTCGTTTGTATGAGCGATAATCATTTCATCCGCGCTAATCAAAGCAAATCTTCCCGCTTTAAAGTTTCCTTCTTGCGTAAGAGATAGCAAGTGCCACAAAAATTTCTCGTCACACTTCAGCATTTCTTGGAATTCCATGATTCCTCGGTTTGCTTTATTCAACTCTCCATCAAAGCGATAAGCACGTGGGTCAGATTCTGATCCGTACTCTGCAATCGTTGAAAAATCGATCGACCCAGTTAAGTCTGCAATGTCCTGTGATTTCGGATCAGATGGGCTAAAGGTGCCAATTCCTGTTCGCTTATCCTCCGATAAAAAGATTCGCTCAACTTTCACATCCTCAATACGCCCTCCATATTCTTCTTCCAGACGCATCAAATTCAGAGGTGACAGGTTACCTTCAATCCGTACACCGTACTCTTCTGCAAAATCCTCACGTAAGTGATGCGGCACTAAGTGTAGAGGATCCTCATGCATAGGGCATCCTTTAATGGCATAAACCGCTCCTTCATCTGTATGAGAGAAACGCTCTAATCCTCTTTTCAATAAGGTAACTAAGGTAGATTTACCACCACTTACAGGCCCCATTAAAAGTAAAATTCGTTTACGAACATCTAACCGCATAGCTGCTGGGTGAAAATATTCTTCCACTAATCGTTCCATTGCTTCTTCTAAACCAAAGATTTCATTATCAAAGAACTTGTAGTTGAACTTCCCATTTTCTTCTTCAATGCCCGAATGCTTAATCATATTATAAACCCGTGAATGAGCCGACTGTGCAAGATATGGTCGTTCTTTCAACATCTCTAAATACTCTGCAAACGTCCCTTCCCACTTCAATTTTTCCTCTTCTTCCCGGTAGTCTTGAATCTTTTTTAAAATGTCCACGTAAAAGACCTCCCCTGTCGATGTTGGGCATTTGCTAATTAGTACAGTCTATGACAAGGGGGAGAGAAAAATGAGTTTGAGTTGGAACATTCGACCGTTTTTCATTTTATTAAGATAATTACATTTGAACGGATAAATGTGACAACAACATGAAAAATACATCATTATTTTACTTTTTCATTCACACTTTTGTATAATTTGGGTATAATAAATAATAGCGACTTTAGACGTATGGATTACATAAGGAGGCCAATACATGAAATTAACTTTACTAATGGGTGTCATCGTGACGTTTATTGTATCGATCTTCACTGCTGGCTATGACACGAAAAGATAACTTAAATAAATCATTAAACGCTCAGAGTTCATGCTCTGAGCGTTTTCTATATGAGAACTCAATCTCAAATTTATTTTATAATTTTAACCTTTTTAATTTTTCTTCCTTCGATCTCTAATATTTTGAATGTTAGATTATTCTTCTCTAATATCGAGCCTTCCTCAGGGAATTCACTGAACTCTTCTAATAAATAACCTGCTAAAACATCTTTATCCTCGGGTATTTCTGTTTCAAATAATGAATTTAATTTATGCAGCGTGATTTTCCCATGGCAGATTATCTCGGTTGCCGTTATTTTTTCTACAATAGAATCCTCTTCAGCATCCATTTCGTCTTCAATTTCTAATCCTATCATGGCTTCAATGGTATCTTCATGGGTGAGAATTCCCTCCGTACCACCATATTCATCTAATACAATGGCCATATGATTCTTCTCCTTGGTCATTTTTCGAAAAACCCACTCAACATTGTGAAACTCATACACAATCAATGGATCCTTATAACAAAAGTCTTCTAACGGCTTTTCGATATCCATGGACCAAGAAACTAAATATTTAGAATGAAAAATGGCTATGATATCATCCATATCTTTTCCATAAACAGGATATCGTGTATATGGGTTTTGAATAACTACATCTCGTACTTCTTCAAAGGATGCAGTACTTGGTAGTGCAGTAATCTCTACTCTTGGTGTTTGTAGTACATCTTTTACATTTAATTTATAGAAGTCTAAAACACCTTTAATTCGTTGATATTCAGCTTTATTAAACGTCCCTTCTGAATCAGCTACATCCACCATTGTTCGTAACTCTTCTTTGGATACAGTTACATCACTTGTTTTCCCTTTAGCTATAGCATTGGTAACAAATCCAGTCAGCCAATTTAAGACAATTGTAACTGGCTTAAATACTAAGACAAAAAACCGAATAACTGGAGACACCGTTAAAGCAATGCGATCGGGATATGCTGCTGCTACGGATTTTGGAATAACTTCAGAAAAGATAATAATGGTAACTGTTAAAATAGCTGATGCTACACCTACATTATACCCATATTGAATAGCGAGAGTAGTAACAAGTGTTGGAAGCAAAATATTCGCTATATTATTTCCAATCAGTATCGTTGTAATAAACTCACTGGGGCGAGATATTAGATTTAAAAGCTTTTCTGCTTTTTTATCATTTTGGTTTACTTTTGATTGAAGTTTCATCTTATTGGTCGCTGTCAAAGCTGTCTCACTTCCTGAGAAAAAGAGCGAGACAAATAATAAGAGTATTATGGCAATAATCACAAGGATACGTCCTCCTAGATATTATGGTTTTATGAAAAGTCGATGTTGATTTTATGTAATACAAACAATAAACTAACTAGAACTTTAATTATAAACTTAACAACTCTTTATAGAAAATAAATCGAAATAAAAAAAGGACTAACCCTTTAAGATTAGTCCTTCCCCTTAAAATTCTTTTTGACACCCTAAGAATTACTCTAACCCAGGGAACCCTTGTTGCCTCATCACTTCATACACAATAACAGCTGCTGTATTGGATAAATTCAATGAACGCACTTTATCATTCATATGAATACGCAGGCAACGTTCTTCCTTTCCTTCAAGTAAGGACGTCGGGATTCCATCTGTTTCCCTTCCAAAGACAAACAAAATATCTTCTTCTGGATCACTGTAATCAAAATCTGTCCAATAGCCTGTTCCAAAGTTTTCAATATAGTAAAAGCTTCCCTCAGGAAAGGACTCGTATAATTCCTCTATACCGTCATAATAACGAATATCAACATCATGCCAATAATCCAACCCAGCTCGACGAAGCATTTTATCATCTGTAGAAAAACCGAGTGGACGAATTAAATGGAGCACGGTATTCGTTGCTAGGCATGTTCTTGCAATATTTCCCGTGTTTGCGGGAATCTCAGGTTGATACAACACAATATGGAGTGGCATCACGTTCACCTCTTCCTTGTACTAACCTGAGTATTATATCATATTTTCATTCACCAATTCGGAAAAATTTATATTGAATTTGAGGCGTATATGCAGTGGAGTCCTCATAATTCCAGAAACGATGGTAGCTATTCGATGTATGAGCATTTACTAATGGCTCATCATTTGCATCCTTAGCCACCACAATCGTTGTGTGATTCCATCGCCCATCTCCCTCGAAATCGTAACAGATGATATCACCTAATAAAAGGTCAGAAGCCCTCTCTACAGACTTTCCTTTCACACCTTGTTTAGCACCACTTAAGTACCACCTCATAGCATTGGCAACGGTCCAACTATAACTCCAAGTCTTAGCCGTGTACCACCAACCCTTGGAACGACTGGGTGATCCCCACATGGGTGCACCGCCTGCACGCAAACATTGTGAAATGAAATTTGTGCAATCATTTTCAAATGTGCGGAAAGCTGGATTGTAATCATTCCACCAACGATTGGCATATTGCACAGCTTTTTGACGATCATAAGTAAACCTAGTTTCTAAAGAAGAGACATCCTCCCATTCCAAACTACCGTTTTGCCTTGGCTCATCATGTACACTTGATTCTATAGGTGCATCTGAAATAAGAGTTCCATTTTTAAAAGTAGCTCGATGAGGTTTCTCCGCTTCTTCTATATAAAATTCTTTCCCATTTTTAATGAAGAGAGTCACATATAACGTATAGTCCATAATAAGATACTGCCCTGAAGGCTGTACTGTTCGAAAAGGTACACCTTCAGCCATCAAACGTGCCACATGATTTCCGCGCTCTTCATGTTTCGTCACCTTTCTAGAAATCCATGACTCCTCATCCATTCGATTTAATTTCACTTGTTCTATTTGACTTTGCCAATAGGAATTAAGTTTTTTTACGAACGACATGGGCAGTCCCCCTCTCCTACAATTTATGAGGGGATTCTGTTCTATATGATAAAGTTAACCTGGCGTTTGAGGTCCATTTTGTATGCGCTTTTTCTTATTGTTACTATTTAAGTCGTTCTTCCATTAAAGCCCACTTATGTTGAAGACTTGGATTCGAGATAATACGAGCTTTTCATCGCCTACCCGAGCGATTCCGTCACTTACCCGAGCGATTCCGTCGCCTACCCGAGCGATTCCGTCACTTACCCGAGCGATTCCGTCGCCTACCCGAGCGATTCCGTCACTTACCCGAGCGATTCCGTCGCCTACCCGAACGATTCCGTCACCTACCCGAGCGATTCCGTCACCTACCCGAGCGATTCCGTCACTTACCCGAGCGATTCCGTCGCCTACCCGAGCGATTCCGTCACTTACCCGAGCGATTCCGTCGCCTACCCGAGGGATTACCGTCGCCTCCCCGAGGGATTACTGTCCCTTCCCAAGAGACCACAGCCCGCCGATCTGCATAGACATAACGGAACCATCCCGCACCTACTTATTCAAGATAACTGCCATTTAACGGAATAAAAAACATAACCTAAAAGCCAATCATCTTAACTGCTAACAAAAAATGCAAGTGCCACTCCTCTAAAGAGAAGCGACACTTGCATGTTCATGTGATAATAATTGTTTTTTCTTATCAAGTCCGCCAGCGTAGCCGACAAGAGCACCATTGCTCCCGATTACGCGATGACAAGGAAAGATAATTGAAATTGGATTTTTGTTTACCGCTCCCCCTATTGCTCTAACAGCACGAGGAGCTTGAATCGTTAATGCTATATCTTTGTAAGACCGTGTTTCACCATATGGGATATCCCTTAAGGAATTCCATACACGCTTCTGAAAATGTGTACCATAAAAGTCGAACTGTAATTCGAAGTCATCTCTTTGATCAGCAAAGTATTCTTGTAGCTGTTGTTTCACGTCTTGAAACTTCTCATCATCGTGAACAAATTCCACACATAAAAAATACTTCCTTGCCCAACTACTAACCTTCGACTCTACATCCCTTAAGCTTCCATAATCAATGCGACACAGTCCTTTATCTGTTGCGAATAACGTTAGAAGACCTACTGGCGACTCCATTTCATTGTAATAAAGAAAGGAACGTTTTGACATAATAACCCCTTCTTATTGAAAGATTTTTCATCATTGTACATGGTATTCAGTCTTTATGAAAGTTGTTTATGCTCTTTTTCTAGTAAATTTAACCCTTTTTCCATTTCAGCTACTACTTCGTCATCGTTTTCTTTCTGTTTTGCTAGCGTAATGGCATCATATGCATCTAGGTTCCCAATCTTTCCTAATGCCCATGCAGCCGTTCCTCGAATGACTGGACGAGGGTCTTCTTTCATGAGTCGAACTAAATCATCATTTGCTGAATCATCTTTGAAATGAGCTAACGCTAGTATAGCATTACGTTGGATAGGCTTTTTACCTCTCCATGATCCCGCCATCTCTCCGTAAGTTTCTTTGAACTCACGGTTCGAAATAGACAACAGTGGTTTAAGTTTTGGCTTCACTTTTTCAGGGTCTGGTTGGAACTCTTCGTGTATTAAATTTCGTTTCCGTTTATTTTTAGGACAAACTGTTTGGCATGTGTCACAGCCATATAAACGATTCCCAATCACTCCACGATACTCATCAGGTAAGAAGCCCTTCGTTTGCGTTAGAAAAGCAATACATTTTTGAGCGTTTAATTGTCCGCCCTGAATCAATGCACCTGTCGGACAGGCATCTACACAAATGTTACAGTCCCCACAACTATCTTCAACGGGCTCATCAGGAGAAAAAGGAATGTTTGTAATCATTTCACCAAGATACACATAGGATCCATACTCTTCTGTAATCAGATTTGTATTTTTTCCCGTGAAACCAATACCTGCACGCTCAGCTACAGCACGGTCAGACAATTCGCCTGTGTCTACCATAGAACGAAATACAAAACCAGGATATTTTTCTTCTAAATATTCCGCTAGTTTATTTAAACGATCACGTAGAACATCATGATAATCTTGGCCCCAAGAAGCACGGCAAAATAGGCCACGTCGATCACCTTTTACACTCTGGGGAGCATCTTTTAATTTAGATGGATAGGCAAGTGCAATGGAAATAATCGACTTGGCTTCTGGCACAAGGTTTTGTGGTTCTGTTCGTTCATCCACTGTTCCTTTTTCAAAACCAGATTGGTACCCGTTCTCTTGCTGAGCACGAAGTCGTTCCTTGAGTTCTGTAAAAACATCAGGTGATGCAATGCCGATCTTATCAATCCCAATCGATTTACTATACTCAATCATATCTTCTTTTAGCTGATGAATGTTCATTCCTTTCCCTCCTTTCCTGAGATTATTGTAACGTTTTTATTGAAATTGCTCCACTTGGCTAGAGCGCATGCGATTCAATGTAGCAGCAATTTCATGGCGACGAGGTCGAGCAAGGTCACCTGGGTGCTGTTGTGGAAATGGCGTAAAGGACGCTAATCCTTTCGTATCCATCTGCTTTTCAATTTCATCTAACAACTCAGGTAAGTTACGCTTTGTTTTCAACCACCCTTTTTGTTCTAAATGTAAAAGCACTTCAGCAATCATTCGGGTTTGGGATACATGGATTAACTGTTCTACATAATGTAGAGAAATTTCATGCTGGCCCATCAAAATAAGTGTACGACCTTTTGCTTGAACCTTAGACTTTTTCCCTTTACGGCTATCCAAACTCTTTGGTTGGAAATGACGATTTGGAATCGCTCCAAACTCTTCGCCACCTTCTCGCTCACGGTGAAATGGATGTTGTTGAGCAATTTCACGTGCTTTTTCGGTTACATTATAAGGTAGATATTGGTCTAGCATGATCACTTCATCTGCCGCTTCAAAGTAATCGCCAGAACCCCCCATAACTAAAATGGTTGATACATCTAAGCTATCACGTAATTGCTTAATTTTATCAATAAACGGAGTAATCGGTTCTTTTTCTTTCACAACTAGTTCTTGCATTCGTTCATCACGAATCATAAAGTTTGTGGCACTCGTGTCTTCATCAATCAACAGTGTTGATGCACTAGCTTCAATAGCCTCCATGACATTAGCTGCCTGAGAGGTACTACCACTTGCGTTTTCTGTTGTGAATTGGACCGTGTCTTCTCCATGAGGAAGGTTTTTGATAAACGGCGATATATTCACATTGGAAACATGTCGACCGTCTTCTGCACGAACCTTCACTGCATCCTCATCTGTTACAACATATTCACGTCCGTCTCCCTTAATATGAGGATACACCCCTCGTTCCATTGCTTTCAATAGGGTACTTTTTCCGTGGTAACCTCCTCCAACAATAAGCACAATTCCTTTGTTTAAGGCCATGCCTGTTAGAGGCTTATCTCGGTGAGGGATATCAATCGATACACGGTTCGCATCTGGACTTTCAAAAGGAATTGCATTTTTCATAGGACGATTGCTAATACCACTTTCCCGAGGGAGAATAGAACCATCAGCTACGAACGAAACCCAACCATTCTCTTTCATTGTGTTCTTAATAGCATCGTGTTGATCAGCTAACTGACAAACTTCTTCAAAAACATGATCGTTCATGGAAAATACAGAACGCTCTAATATAGAAGGAATCGCTTCAAAAAATAGCTTTTCTGCTTCCTTTCCATTTATACGACGACCATTTGCGGGTAGGCCTACAGAAAGGCAAACAACCGTCTGATTATTTTCAATCGATACAGCTGTACGATCTATAATTTCTTGACCAGGTGCGTCAATGGAAATGGCTCCACTTTTCCCTGATCCTTTAATCATAGATTTATCTTTTACAATAGCCTTTGCAACATGACGAGCAATTACATCTTCAGCGTATAATTTTCGAGATTTTGTCTCTTTCCATTGTGGTCGAACCTCTCTAGTTGCATTCGGAATGATTAATCGAATTTTAGAGGGCGCTGCAAATGGATCTCCCTGAACATAGTCGATCGCTACATCATATGTTTGAAATGTATAAGTTCCTTGTATATCTTTATAAGCTTTATAACTTTTCCCATCTATTCTTCGTAGGTTTTGTTGTAATTGTTTCATACAAATACACCCTTTCTTAGGTATAGACTGCTCATGTTAAATAGCCCTACCTTACAATGTATCCGTTTTATATATAAGAAAAACACGATATCCAAAAGCTATAATGAATTCGTGAGTTAAAATTGCGCATGAAAAAACGCAATGCTTCGTTTCCACACCTTTAAACGAAACACTGCGTTGGCAACATAAAATATGGAGCGGGTGATGGGAATCGAACCCACGACATCAGCTTGGAAGGCTGAGGTTTTACCACTAAACTACACCCGCATTTGGGTTAATCAATTATAGCTAACAAACTGCTTTACATCAGTAGTTAGAGAAGTTGTATGTACAACTTATCGATCACAAATTTTATATTAACAAATCCTTAATATAAGATCAATAAAAACTTAAAAATTTTGTCGAAATCTTTTCTTTCACTTATTTTAAGCTAAGCTGTTGACTTATTTTTGCTAAGGGTATATATTTTGCACTAAGGAAACTTTCATAGACGGAGTTAATTTTTTATTATTTGTGCACATATTTAAAAGCAAGGCATATATTTTATTAGAGTTTTAAGAGCGATTTTTTTTTTGCTTTGTTTTTTGCGCATGACCAACAATATTAACTTGTACAAAAGGAGATGGAAACAATGAAAAAACTATTATTCATGCTTGTATTCCCAGCACTACTTCTAGCTGGATGTAACAATGCAGCTTCATCCGGAGATCAAAACGGGGACGGAAAAGTAAAAGTCGTAACAACAATTGCTCAAATTGCTGATGTTGCTAGAAATGTTGGCGGAGAAAATGTTGAGGTTGAAAGCTTAATGGGTCCAGGAACAGACCCTCACTTGTATAAAGCAACACATAGTGACATAGAGTCGCTTCAAGAAGCCGATATTATTTTTTACAACGGCCATCACTTAGAAGGTCAAATGAACAAAGTATTCAAAAAAATGCGTAAACAAAAACCTACTTATGCAGTAGCAGAAAGTATTCCTGAAGAAAAAATGGATGCTGACCCAGAAAACCCTGAAATCTATGACCCTCACGTATGGTTTGATGTAACCATGTGGCAATACACGGTTGATGAAGTGGCTAAGGGTTTAAGTGATTTAGATCCTGACAACAAAGAGGCTTATGAAAAAAATGCTAAAGACTATAATCAAAAGTTAGATGAACTTCATAAATATGCCAAAGAGCAAATCAATAAAATTCCAGAAGAAAGCCGAGTACTTGTAACTGCTCATGACGCATTCCACTATTTTGGTAAAGCTTACGGGATGGAAGTTAGAGGTTTACAAGGACTAAGTACTGAATCGGAATTCGGACTAAAGGATGTACAAAGAATTGTAAATCTATTATCAGAACGAAACATAAAAGCTGTATTCGTTGAAAGCAGCGTATCTGAACGTTCTATAAATGCCGTTGTTGAAGGTGCAAAAGAAAATGGTCATAACGTGAAAATTGGCGGGGAGTTGTACTCAGACGCAATGGGACCTGAAGATACAAAAGAAGGCACTTACATTGGCATGTTCAAACACAATGTTGAAACGATCGTGAACGCTCTTAAATAAGGAGAGGAGATTTTCCATGAACGCTTTAACAATTCAAAATCTATCCGTGACGTACGATAAACAATATGCTTTAGAAGACGTAAGTTTCAGTATTCCTGAAGGTTCTTTAACAGGAATTATCGGACCAAACGGTGCTGGAAAGTCTACACTAATCAAAGCCATCTTGCGCCTGATACCTACTCTTTCAGGAGAAGTTACGGTTTACGGGAAACCATATAAAAAACAACGAAGTTTAGTAGGATATGTCCCACAACGCAGTGAAGTTGATTGGGACTTTCCAACAAACGCTTTAGATGTTGTGCTCATGGGGCGCTACGGTCACATCGGTTGGATTAAGCGCCCCAATAAAAAAGAAGTGCAATACGCACTAGATTGCTTAAAGAAAGTTGGTATGGAAGAATTCGCTGACCGACAAATCAGTCAGCTATCAGGTGGTCAGCAACAACGTGTTTTCCTTGCACGTGCATTAGCTCAAGATGCTCAAGTGTATTTTATGGATGAACCATTCGTTGGAGTAGATGCTGCAACAGAAAGAGCCATCATTAAATTAATGCAAGAATGGAAAGAACAAGGTAAAACAGTACTCGTCGTACACCATGATTTACAAACCGTAAAAGACTACTTTGATCACTGTTTATTACTAAACAAAAAACCTATCGAGTGCGGTCCAACATCAGATGTATTCACAATGGATAACTTACAACGCACATATGGTGGCTCCATATCATTTCTTGGAAACAATCAAGTAATGATGCAAGGAGGGTGATCTGAATGAACGAGTTTCTGGAATTTCTATCTAGTGCTAATACTCAGTGGGTGTTAATCGGTTCAATCATCCTTGGTTTTGCCAGTGGTTTAATCGGAAGTTTTGTTCTTTTAAAGAAACAGAGCTTAATTGGGGACGCTATGGCTCATGCTACACTGCCTGGAGTTTGTGCAGTCTACATTATTTTTAACGTAAAATCCATCCCCCTCTTTCTAGTTGGAGCTGCATGTACTGGACTATTAGCAACCTATTTAATTCAGGCTATTGTAAAACATTCTAGAATTAAGACAGATGCATCTATAGGGGTTGTTCTCTCTGTTTTCTTTGGTTTTGGTATTGTCCTATTAACGTATATCACGAAGAATACACAAGGAAATAGAAGTGGCCTTGATGAATTTATCTTTGGTCAGGCAGCAGCAATGGTTAAAAGTGATATTCAAGTCATTGCATTGGGCTCTCTAATCATTATTATTGTTAGTGCACTGTTCTTTAAAGAATTGAAAATATCGATTTTTGATCCACAGTATGCAAAAGGTATCGGTTTACCTGTCAGCCTCTTTAACCTAATTCTAATGGGCTTAGTTGTAGGGATCGTAGTAGTCGGAATTCAAATGGTTGGTGTTGTCTTAATTGCTGCGCTTCTCATCACGCCACCTTTGGCAGCCCGATATTGGACTGATCGCCTTGGGCGAATGGCCTTTTTATCAGGATGTATAGGCGCCATTTCTGGTGTAGTTGGCACATTAATTAGCACCGCAGGAGATGGTCTGCCTACAGGTCCCCTGATTGTATTATGTGCATCTGTTATATTCCTTGTTTCATTACTGTTTGGTGCACGTAAAGGATTGATTGTAAAGGCGGTGAGAACGACATGAGTTATAGTGCATGGATTATACTAACAGGATGTCTCGTTGGGGTGACTTGCGGCGTTACAGGAGCATTACTTGTTTTAAGAAAAATGGCTATGCTAGCTGATGCCATCAGTCACACTGTTCTACTTGGTATTGTAGGTGCATTTTTGGTGACACACTCCTTAAATGGTATTCCTATGTTAATTGGTGCAGCTATTGTAGGTGTACTAACAGCCGTTATGGTGCAAGCACTGGATTCAAGCGGAGTTCAATCTGATGCTGCAATTGGAGTTGTATTTACTTCCTTATTTGCCCTAGGGGTCGTTCTTATCTCCTTTATAGGAGATAATGTTCACTTAGATGTTCAGCACGCTTTAATGGGAGAAATCGCATTTATTCCCTGGGATACACTCACGATTAATGGTGTCGACCTTGGACCAACAGCTGTATGGATGCTAGGTGGAGTTTTACTTTTAAATATTTCAATCATCTTACTTCTCTATAAAGAAATAAAAATCAGCACATTTGATCCACAATTGGCATTATCGATAGGGGTTCCTGTAGTCTTTATTCACTACCTGCTTATGACGATGGTTTCCTTCTCGACAGTTGCTTCATTTGATAGTGTAGGAGCTATACTCGTTGTAGCTATGCTTATTGTCCCTGGTTCTAGTGCTTACCTTTTAACAGATAAATTTGGTATGATGCTCATCCTAAGTGGAGTTATAGGAGCGTTATCTGCTTTAGTTGGTTATGGAGGAGCCGTATTATTCGATGTATCCATTTCAGGAGCTATTGCCTCTGCAACAGGGGTATTATTTACACTGTGCTTCATGCTTAGCCCTAAGCATGGCATGATTGCAAAATGGTTCCGTAGGAAAAAGATGCAACAAAGTGTATAAAAGTTTAGCATAATAAAGCACATGCGCCTTTCAAAATGAAGGCGCATGTGCTTTTATATTGTTTCAGCTTTCATTGTTGGAACTTACAAAACATTTCATACCTATGCCGTAAAATGCATCCGCTTAGCTAGTTTTTGTATTTTTGGTAGAGAACCAATATCCATATTCCCTCCACTAACAACTACACCACAATGCTTTGATTGAATGCGTTTATTATGGGTGAATAAAGCTGCTAGCGTTGCTGCTCCTGCTCCTTCTATTAAGGACTTATTACGTTCTAGCATGTAAACCATAGCAGAAGCAATCTCTTCATCTGTTACAGTTACGATGTCATCTACATACTTATTTATTAATGGTAAGGTATGTGTTCCTGGCTGTTTGACTGCAATTCCTTCTGCAATTGTAGGTGAGTTAAGGTTGTTTAATTTTTTCTGGTGATAGTTCTCATATACTGGTGTTGCTTTACTAGCCTGAACCCCTATCACTTTAACGTTCGGATTCTGTTCCTTAACAGCAACGGCCATGCCACTAATGAGACCACCACCACCAATCGGCACTAAAATCGTATCTATATTCTTTTCTTGCTCTAGCATTTCCAATCCAATAGTACCCTGCCCTGCCATGATGTCATAATCATCAAATGGATGAATGTAGACACAATCATCTTGGGCCTGTTTCCTTAAAGAGGCTTCATAGGCTTCTTGGAAGTTCTCTCCGATTAACACAACTTCGGCACCATAAGATCGAGTTGCATCTACTTTTGCCAACGGCGTTTTTTCTGCCATGAATATAGTCGCTTTCACACCTAACTGAGCTGCCGCATGGGCTACACCTTGTGCATGATTTCCTGCTGAGGCAGTAACAACTCCCTTATTCAGCTCTTCCTTAGGGAGCTGCATCATTTTAAAGCTAGCTCCTCTATACTTAAATGCCCCTGTCTTTTGCTGGTTTTCCATCTTGAAATAAACGTCTTTTCCTAGTAATTCATTAGTTGTCGTTGATGTTAATAATGGTGTTTGGTGAACGATAGGCTTGAGACGTTCCATCGCAGTCCGAACTTTATCACCCGTTAAGCAATTCCCAATGTACTTCACTCCTCTTTTTTTATACTTTTTCGTGCTCCTCAATCTTATCTTCATGCTGTAGTGTTAAAGCAATTTCATCCCAGCCATTTAACAACTTTTCCTTGTGATAAACTGGAATATCAAAATGTACTACTTGTTGGTCAGCATTTTTAACCGTTTGATTTTCTAGATCAACAGTTAATGATAACGTTGAATTCTCCGCTTGTTCCATCCATTCATCAAGCTGTTCTTGCTCCATTTGGATTGGAATGATCCCATTTTTCAATGCATTATTATAAAAAATATCTGCAAAACTAGGAGCAATGATCACGCGAAACCCATAATCTAATAATGCCCAAGGTGCATGTTCCCTTGATGACCCACATCCAAAGTTCTCACCAGCTAATAAAATTGTGGCGTTATCATATTTAGGGTTATTCAATCCAAAATCAGCTCTTCGATTCCCATCATCATCAAATCGCCAATGATAGAATAGAAATTGACCAAATCCGCTTCTTTCAATTCGCTTTAAAAATTGCTTTGGGATAATCTGGTCTGTATCAACGTTTGAACGATTTAATGGATACACAAGTCCTGTATGCTCTTGAATAGCTTCCATTCCCTATCACTTCCTAATTTAATACTCCTGCAAATTGGCGAACATCTACAAACTGACCTTCAATAGCAGCTGCTGCTGCCATTTCAGGGCTAACTAAATGCGTTCGTGCTCCATTGCCTTGTCTTCCTTCAAAGTTCCGGTTAGAAGTTGATGCACACCTTCCACCAGGTGGAACAATATCATCATTCATCGCTAAACACATGCTACAGCCAGCCTCGCGCCATTCAAAGCCTGCTTGCTTGAATATCGTATCCAAACCTTCTTTTTCAGCTTGTAATTTCGTACTAAATGAACCCGGAACGACTATAGCTCTTACATTTTCATTTACTTGCTTACCTTGTACAATTGCAGCTGCCTTTTTCAAATCACTTAAGCGTGAATTTGTACACGACCCAATAAAGACATGATCAATATCAATAGAGGAGATAGGCTGTTTTTCTTCTAGTCCCATATATTCTAAAGCTCGTTCTACACCTTCTACATCTTCCACTTCGTCCAATCCTGGGGTTCTTCCACTCACAGGTACACCCATACCTGGATTTGTTCCCCACGTAACTTGCGGTTCCACTTCATCTGCCGCAATGGTTAGCGTTTTATCATAGACAGCACCTTCATCAGTAGCTAATTCTCTCCATTGCTCAGCAAGCTCTGTAAATGCTTCTCCCTCTGGAACATGTTTTTTCCCTTTTAAATACTCCACTGTTTTTTCATCAGGACTAATTAATCCAGCACGAGCACCCGCTTCAATAGACATATTGCATACGGTCATTCGTCCTTCCATCGATAAGTTTCGGATTGCCTCACCCGTAAACTCAATGACATGACCCGTGCCAAAACGAACACCGTATTTAGCAATAATCGCCAAAATAAGGTCCTTAGCTGTAACACCCGTTCCCAGATCTCCTTCAACATGGACGTTTAGGGTTTTGGGGCGGTCTTGCCACAAGGACTGCGTAGCTAACACATGTTCAACTTCACTAGTACCAATACCGAAAGCAAGCGCTCCAAATGCACCATGTGTAGATGTGTGACTATCTCCACAAACAATGGTTTTACCCGGTTGAGTTAGTCCTAGCTCTGGACCAATTACGTGTACGATCCCTTGGTTGGGGTTATTCATGTCCGCTAGCGTAATGCCATTCTCTTCACAATTTTTCTTCAACGTTTCCATCTGCTTTTGAGAAACTTGATCTTTAATGACATCTCTATTTTTGGTTGGGACGTTGTGATCCATTGTGGCATACGTTAAATCTGGGCGTCGTACTTTTCTTGAATTCATGCGTAAGCCTTCAAAAGCCTGAGGTGAAGTTACCTCGTGAACAAGATGTAAATCAATATAAAGTAAATCGGGCTTTCCTTCCTCCTCATGCACAACGTGTTTATCCCATATCTTTTCAATAATGGTTTTAGGCTGTACCAATTTATCGCACCTCCTCTATTTAGGCATACATACTACAGATACAATCTGAGACACTGTTAGATGTGATATGATCCACTACCATTTTTGTTATTTCTTTCGTTCCAACTTGCTTACCACCCTCAATATGCAAGTCCGCTGTATGGTAACCTTGCTCCAGACATTCATTGACGGCTTTTTCAATCTTCGCTGCTTCTTCCTCTAGTTGAAAAGAATGTCGTAGCATTAAAGCAACAGATAAGATCATGCCCAGCGGATTAACGACCCCTTTTCCTGCAATATCGGGAGCCGATCCGTGTACAGGTTCATAAAGTCCAACTCCATCCGAGCGAATGCTAGCAGATGGTAACATTCCCAATGATCCCGTTAAAACGGAAGCCTCATCACTTAAAATATCACCAAATAGATTCTCCGTTACGATGACATCAAATTGCTTGGGCTGCGTAATTAACTTCATGGCAGCAGCATCAACAAGTTCATGCTCTACTGTAACATCAGGATAATCCTTGCTTTTTTCATCTACGATTTCACGCCAAAGTCGGCTTGATTCTAAGACATTTGCTTTATCAACAGAAGTTAAGTGATTATTCCTTAACCTTGCGCTTTGGAAGGCTTTATCAATAATTCGTTCCATTTCACTTCGGTGATAGGAAAGTGTGTCAACTACTGCATTGTCACGTCTTTCACTAGGTTTACCAAAGTAAAGACCACCTGTTAATTCACGAATAATCAAGATATCGCTATCCTTAATAATCTCTTCTTTTAAAGGTGATGTGTGAAGCAGAGGAGCAAAACCTTTTACTGGCCGTAAGTTAGCAAACAACCCTAATGTTTTACGGATCCCTAGCAATCCTTTTTCCGGCCTCATATGACCAGGAAGGGAATCCCATTTACTTCCTCCTACCGCTCCTAATAGAATAGCATCGGAATTTTGACATGCATTAATGGTTTCTTCCGGTAAAGGTGTTTCATATCGATCTATTGCATCACCACCAATAGCATGCTGGTGGTATGTGAAGGTATGGCCGTATTCACTAGCTACTGTATTGAGAACCACCTTAGCTGACTCCATAATTTCTGGGCCAACACCATCACCTGGAAGCATTATTAGTTGTTTGTTCACAGTTTACCCTCCTCAAAACGCCTGTTATTCGACGACTTCTTTGCTATCAAATGTGACCTGTTGCATGATATAGCGATTTACGGCATTTAGAAATGCATTAGCAGATGATTCAACTACATCTTGTTTTGTTGCTCTACCATTTACCTTTTCTCCATTGACTAATAGTTGTACATGCGAGTTAGCTAGAGCATCCTTACCACGCCCAACAGAACTTAGTTGGTAATCTACTAACTGCACATCCTCATCGATTAATTCATCTAAAGTTTCATATAGGGCTTCAACACTACCTTGTCCTGTACGTGCTGACTGAACGGCTGATCCTTCAGGTTTTCTCAACCTTACAGTGGCAGTTGGTATATTGGCTGTACCATACTGAACCTGAAACATTTCTAGCTCATATTTATTAAATGGCTCTGAATCTGTTTGCACTTCCATTAATAATGTAAATACATCATCATCTGTCACTTCTTTTTTATGATCAGTTAATTCTTTAAATCGTTTAAAGGCTTCTTTAATATGATCCTCACTAAGGTCAATGCCCATTTCTTTCACTTTATCTACAAATGCATGGCGGCCTGAATGTTTCCCTAGGAATAATGAATTGGATTTAACCCCAACCATTTCAGGGGTTATAATTTCGTAAGTTGATGCATTCTTTAAAACCCCATCCTGGTGAATGCCTGACTCATGAGCAAATGCATTATTCCCTGTTACAGCTTTGTTTGCTTGAACATTCATTCCTGTTAGTCTTGCAACTAGATCACTCGTACGTTTAATCTCTTCCAGCTGTAGATCGGTGGAATAATCGTAATAGTCTGAGCGAATCTTTAGGGCAACTGCGATTTCTTCCAAAGCTGCATTTCCAGCACGTTCCCCAATTCCATTAATGGTACCTTCCACTTGGGTAGCGCCATTTTCAACTGCAGCAATCGTATTTGCGACAGCCATTCCTAAGTCATTATGGCAATGACAGGATAGACTCACCTGGTCAATATTTGGAACTGTTTCACGAACATATTTAAATAATTCTCCGTATTCATGTGGTGTTGAATATCCAACTGTATCAGGTAGGTTAATGACATCAGCTCCTGCATCAATCACCTTTTCAATAATGCGAGCTAGGAAGTTCCAATCTGACCTTGATGCATCCTCTGCAGACCATTCCACTTTCGGAAATTTCTCTTTAGCATAAGAGACCATACTTACAGCCGTATCCATGACTTGTTCTGGAGTCTGCTTCAGCTTATACGTCATATGAATAGGTGAAGTAGCTAGAAAAATATGCAGACGGGGTTCTGCGGCTCCCTTTAGTGCTTCCCATGCTGTATCGATATCCGATTTCACCGCTCTAGCTAATCCTGTAACAGATGCATGTTGAATCGTATCAGCAATCTTTTTCACTGCATTAAAATCACCTTGAGAGGAAGCGGGGAATCCCGCCTCCATCCGATCTACACCGAAACGCTCAAGCTGTTTAGCAATTTCTAGTTTTTCTAGTTGATTTAGATTAACTCCAGGAGATTGTTCACCGTCTCTTAACGTCGTATCGAAAATTTTAAGTTGTGACATTGACTTTCACATCCTTTTGTTTTTGTTGGATTGGTTTTTTAACAAAAGGCATTAACTCTCGTAACTCCCTTCCTACATGTTCAATTGGATGCTGATTTTCTCGTGCATTCACTGCATTAAATTTAGGTCGGTTTGCTTGGTTTTCAAGGATCCAACTTTTAGCGAACTCACCTGATTGCACATCCTCTAGAACATCTTTCATACGCTCTTTTGTTTGAGCGTCTACGATTTTAGGACCAGAAACGAAATCTCCCCATTGAGCCGTATCCGAGATGGAGTGACGCATATTTTCTAATCCACCTTCGTACATCAAATCAACGATTAGTTTCATTTCATGTAAACATTCAAAGTAGGCTACTTCTGGTTGATATCCAGCTTCGGTTAACGTTTCAAATCCGGCTTTTACTAGACTAGTAAGTCCTCCACAAAGTACAGCTTGCTCACCAAAAAGATCTGTTTCTGTTTCTTCTTGGAATGTTGTTTCAAGAACGCCTGCTCTTGCTGAACCAATTCCTTGTGAATAAGCTAGTGCCAGTTGCTTAGCATTTCCGGTTACATCTTGTAGAACACCGTATAATGCTGGAACGCCTCCACCATCTTCATAAGTACGACGAACAAGATGTCCAGGTCCCTTAGGAGCTACTAGAAATACATCGACGTCTGAAGGAGGAACGACTTGGCTAAAGTGAACATTGAACCCATGAGCAAAAGCAATAGCATTCCCTGGTTGAAGATTTGGTTTAATGCTTTCTTGATAGATGTAAGGCTGAAGTTCATCTGGCAGAAGAACCATTACAACTTCTGATTCACTTACTGCCTCAGCAACAGGCTTGACTGTAAAACCGTCTTCCTCTGCTTTTTGTTGAGACTTACCAGGTCGCAGTCCTACCACAACGTCATAGCCACTTTCGCGTAGATTCTGTGCGTGTGCATGGCCTTGAGAACCATAACCTACAACCGCTACCTTCTTTTCTAGTAAAACCTCTTTTTGGATATCTTTTTCATAAAGTACTTTTGACATATTGATCTTCCTTTCTACTTTTTATTTTTAATAGTTTTATATTGAATAGGAGTTAAGTTCTGTAACCTGCTTAGGCTGCTGCCCCCTTAAGAATGAGGTGACTCCTGTTTTCGTTAATTCCTTTATTCCATAAGGCTTTAACAATGTGATTAATGCTTCCACTTTATCTGGCTTACCTGTTACTTGGATGGTTAAGCTTTCCTTACTAACATCAATGATAGAAGCACGAAATGGAGCGATAATCCCTTGTATTTCAGAGCGTAATTGTCCGCTTCCAGTTACTTTTATAAGAGCTAACTCTCTTGCGACTATGGCCTTATCGGTAATATCCGATACTTTTAATACATCGATTTGTTTATTTAATTGCTTCGTTAGTTGTTCGAGGCTTTGATTATCACTAACGTCAATTACAAACGTCATTTTGGAAACTCCTTCAGTTTCTGAAGCTCCTACAGATATACTCTCGATATTGAATTGGCGCTTATGAAGCATCCCTGTAATTCGGTTTAGAACACCACCTCGATTTTGGACCGTAGCCGTGATTATACGTTTCATTTCGTCACCCCTATCATTTCATGAATTCCTTTTCCAGGAGCAATCATTGGATAAACACTTGTTTGTTGAACAACTCTGCAATCAACAACGACTGGACCATCGTAGGCGAATACATCTTGTAATATTTCAACTACATCCTCTTCCTTATCAATCTTTAACCCACGAACTCCATAGCTTTCAGCAAGCTTTACAAAATCAGGCTGTGAGGAAAAGATTGATTCTGAATATCTCTCATCATAAAAGCTTTCCTGCCATTGCCTTACCATTCCCAAAGCTTCGTTATTGAGGATGATCACTTTTACAGGTAGGTTCCTTTCTTTAAGAATAGACAACTCTTGAAAAGTCATCTGAAATCCTCCATCACCTACAACAGATACTACTAAATCATCCGGAGCACCAAATTGTGCACCGATGGCTGCCGGAAAACCGAAGCCCATTGTTCCAAGTCCGCCTGATGTCACCCACCGATTTGGTTTATCAAATTGATAATATTGAGCTGCCCACATTTGGTGCTGCCCTACGTCTGTGGTGACAATGGCCTCTCCATTTGATTCATTGAAGATTTGTTCAAGCAACCATTGAGGAGAAATTAGTTCATCTGACCGTTCATGCCATAACGGATAATTGGTTTTATTCGTATGCAATTCATACTGCCATTCATCATGATTTGGCTTCTCGATGCTCGTATTTAATAGTGCGTTTAATGTCTCTTTCGCATCTGCTACAACTGGAATATCAGTCGGAACATTTTTGCCAATTTCAGCAGGATCAATATCAATGTGGGCGACCTTAGCTTTCGGAGCAAAATGCTTTAAGTTTCCTGTAAGCCGGTCATCAAATCTTGCCCCAATATTGATTAAAAGGTCACATTCGTAAATCGCCATATTCGCTGTATACGTTCCGTGCATGCCAGCCATCCCTAGAGAAAGTGAATGAGATCCTGGAAAGCTTCCTAATCCGAGTAAAGTGTTTGTTACAGGAAGTTGATATTTCTCAGCGAATTCCTTTAACTCTTCTGAGGCTTCCGCAAATGTTACCCCTGCACCTGCAAGGATTAGGGGGCGTTTAGCATTCTTTAGAGCATCTGCTAGTTTTACAATTTGCAAAGGATTGGGTTGCATAGTCGGTTGATACCCCGGTAGGGAAAATTCCTCTTCAAGTTTGTCTAATTCAACTGTAGAGGAAATATTTTTAGGAATATCGATTACGACTGGACCCGGACGACCTGAAGAAGCAATATGAAAAGCTTCCTTCACAATTTTGGGTATTTCTGAAACGTTCTTAACTTGATAATTGTATTTGGTAATTGGTGTTGTGATCCCTAGCACATCAGCTTCCTGAAAGGCATCGGTTCCAATTACACTGTTTGCCACTTGCCCTGTAAAAATAACTAAAGGCAAAGAATCCATCATGGCATCTGTAATTCCGGTAATTAAATTTGTTGCCCCCGGCCCCGAAGTGGCAAGAACGACACCAGGTTTCCCGGTTACTCTGGCATATCCTTCTGCGGCATGAACAGAACCTTGTTCATGACGAGAAAGTACATGTTTGAAAGACGCTTGGCTACGGTAAATGGCATCATAAATCGGTAAGACAGCGCCACCAGGGTAACCAAATAATGTATCTACTTCTTCATCCACCAATGCGTCGATTAGCACATCTGCTCCCGTGACCACTTCATTTGTGTGATGCTCCACTTCATGTCTCGCCTTCATGTTCACTTCTCCATACCTCCTTCAATATCACTTAGTAAAAAACACTCTTCGTTAACAAAGGCTAAATAGGCGTCTTCTCTTCAATTTCAACCCTTTTTTAAGAAATTGCTGAATAAAAAAAGACCCTTTGCTCCCTATAATCCTGAATTAACGAAATATTCAGAATCATTGGGGAGAAAAGAGCCTTTCTTTTCACGGTACCACCCAAGTTCATAGCACTCTCACGAATACTATCTTATCAGGCTGACAAAAGCAGCCTACGTTTGGTAACAGGTACTGGTTCAAGTACCTGGACAAGCCTAGTAAGATTCACCGTTCAACTTGTCACTCAGAGATGATGTCAGAACAACATGTATTTCTAGGCTTCCAGCAACCCTAGATCTCTGTGAATACACTGAACATGTTCCTTTTTCCCGTCATTGAGTTCATCATTATTTTTTTGTTAAAAATTTTAAATTATATTCTTCTTAGATCTGAAATTTTATCAAAGCATTGTTCTTATGTGTAAGTTCAAGGTGCTGACAATATTATAATGTTTTGGAGTATGGGTCAACAGATTATTTAAAATTTTTTGATATTTCAAAATTGAGAGATATATTTGTATGCGTTTACATCCTCAGCAAAAAAGCATTTTTGATTATATATTTTTTTGAAAAATTTTTTTCTGGTTACAGTTTTTGATAAAAAAATAACTCCAGTATTTTAACTGGAGTTATTTTCGTCTATCGATCCATTTACTTTTTGTAGTCCGTTACAGCACCTTTTGATGAGCATGAAACATTATGAGCATATTTGCCCAAGATCCCCTTTTTATACAGAGGTGGTGCTTCCCAATGCTTACGACGACTTTCTAGTACTTCATCCGTTACATCCATGGATATTTCTTTTTTGTTTGAATCGATCGTTACGAGGTCACCTTCTTCTAACACAGAAATCGGTCCTCCTACTTGAGCTTCAGGTGCAATATGACCCACAACTAATCCATGAGTTCCCCCTGAGAACCTTCCATCGGTCAATAATGCCACCTTTTCACCTAAACCTTTTCCGACCAATAAAGCAGAGATCGATAGCATTTCAGGCATACCTGGACCACCTTTTGGCCCAACATAACGTATAACTAAAACATCGCCTTCTTGAATTGTATTATTCAAAATAGCTTCTGTGGCTTCTTTTTCTGTATTAAATACACGTGCAGGCCCAGTGTGACGTTCTACTTTAACCCCTGACACTTTAGCTACAGCACCACTCGGAGCTAGGTTTCCTTTCAATGTGATTAAAGGTCCATCCTCTCGCTTAGGGTTATCAAATGACGATATAATGTCTTGTCCCTCTTCTAAAGATGGAGCTTCTGCTAAATTTTCTGCAACTGTCTTACCTGTAACGGTTAAACAGTCCCCATGTAAATAGCCATTGTCATAAAGGAGCTTCATGACTGCTTGCACCCCTCCAACTTTGTGCAGGTCTTGCATAACGTATTTTCCACTAGGTTTTAAGTCAGCAATATGTGGTGTTTTTTCTTGAATTCGATTAAAGTCTTCCATCGTTAAATCCACTTCAATTGCATGAGCCATAGAAAGCAAGTGAAGAATTGCATTCGTCGAGCCTCCAAGTGCCATTACAACAGTAATCGCATTTTCAAAGGCCTCTTTCGTCATAATGTCTTTCGGATATATGTTCTCCTCAAGTAAGTGTCTAACTGCTTCTCCAGCAGCCTCACAATCCTTTGCTTTATGATCAGATTCAGCTGGATTTGATGAGCTACCAGGTAAACTCATTCCCATAGCTTCAACAGCAGATGACATCGTATTTGCTGTGTACATACCTCCACATGCGCCAGCCCCAGGGCATGCGCTACATTCAATAGCGTTTAGTTCACCTTCATCAATGTTGCCTTGATTATATTTACCGACTCCTTCAAAGACAGATACAATATCTACATCTTTTCCCTTATGAGACCCTGGTGCAATTGTGCCTCCATAAACAAAAACAGACGGCACCTCAGCGTTTGCAATAGCAATCATACAACCCGGAATATTTTTATCACAGGCACCGATCGTAACTAACCCATCCAAGTTCTGTGCACCTACTACCGTTTCTATAGAGTCAGCGATCACATCACGACTTGGTAATGAATAACGCATTCCTTGTGTCCCCATTGAAATACCGTCAGACACAGTAATAGTGTTAAATATTAAAGGTAATCCACCTGCTTCACTTGCTCCTTTTTTCGCATTAACCGCTAAATCATCAAGGTGTATATTACATGGCGTTACTTCACTCCATGTACTCGCAATACCAATCATTGGCTTTTTAAAATCATCATCCGTAACACCGACAGCGCGAAGCATTGCTCGGTTCGGTGCTCTCATAGCACTTTCAGTAAATACTTTACTATTTATTCGTAAATCTTTTGTCATTCAATATCCCACCTTTTCTTTCGCATAATTATAGGACTCTTTGTTTTAATGTTCAATGATTTTATCTGAAAAATTTTATTCTTTCGTAAATTATTGATATGAGTTAATATGTATTGGAAGCAGTTCAAGTATAGTGTAAGTGCAAGGTGGGCAGTACTTAAATAAAAATTTTATAAATGAGTATATATAAAACAAAAAAAATCCTCCGTTTCTTTTAAACGGAGGATAAAGTGTTATATCATTTTGAGGACATTTTTCATTAGAGGAGCACAACTATGCTTTTCTGGAACTATTTTATGGCATAAAAAAAATCGCTTTATAGCGACTTCCGTTGTCATTTCAAGTATTACGATACCGGTGGCCGGGTTCGAACCGGCACTCCGTGAGGAACACGATTTTGAGTCGTGCGCGTCTGCCAATTCCGCCACACCGGCAAATAATTGGAGGCGGCAACCGGATTCGAACCGGTGGTAGAGGATTTGCAGTCCTCGGCCTTACCACTTGGCTATGCCGCCGTTACTTCATATATATTATCATATTATGATCCATATGACTGAATGTTCTTCTTAATAAAGAAATGGAGCAGAAGACGGGATTCGAACCCGCGACCCCCACCTTGGCAAGGTGGTGTTCTACCACTGAACTACTTCTGCACAAATTGAATTATGGCTGGGCCAGCTGGATTCGAACCAGCGCATGACGGTACCAAAAACCGTTGCCTTACCGCTTGGCTATGGCCCATTATTTTTAATGGGGCGATTGAAGGGGATCGAACCCTCGAATGCCGGAGCCACAATCCGGTGCGTTAACCACTTCGCCACAACCGCCACAATTTAAAATGGCAGGGGTAGTAGGAATCGAACCCACATCGGCGGTTTTGGAGACCGCTGTTCTACCGTTGAACTATACCCCTACGCTATTTTTTAGTTTTAAATAAAATGGTGGAGGGAGCAGGACTCGAACCTGCGAACCCAGAGGGAGCGGATTTACAGTCCGCCGCGTTTGGCCAACTTCGCTATCCCTCCACTTTTTTAACAGTGCAGGCCAGAGGACTTGAACCCCCAACCTACTGATTACAAGTCAGTTGCTCTACCAATTGAGCTAGGCCTGCATTGTAAGTGGTGGCTCGGGACGGAATCGAACCGCCGACACACGGATTTTCAGTCCGTTGCTCTACCGACTGAGCTACCGAGCCACTATGTAATGAAGATGAAACTATTTAATTGAAAATGGCGGTCCGGACGGGACTCGAACCCGCGACCTCCTGCGTGACAGGCAGGCATTCTAACCAACTGAACTACCGGACCAATAACACTTTTCTAGTACTACTATTCTTCACTAGCAGTGATGAATGTTCAACGTAGTAAGTGAAATAATTTGGTTGCGGGGACTGGATTTGAACCAGCGACCTTCGGGTTATGAGCCCGACGAGCTACCAGACTGCTCCACCCCGCGGTAATAGTGAATCTAACTTATTTTATGAGATCATCACTGAAATGTGATTGAAATGAATGGTGGAGGATGGCGGGCTCGAACCACCGACCCCCTGCTTGTAAGGCAGGTGCTCTCCCAGCTGAGCTAATCCTCCATGTATAAGTGGTGACCCGTACGGGATTCGAACCCGTGTTACCGCCGTGAAAGGGCGGTGTCTTAACCACTTGACCAACGGGCCAATATCTGAAAGTGGCGGAGAGCGAGGGATTCGAACCCTCGAGACCCGGGTATGGGCCTACACGATTTCCAATCGTGCTCCTTCGACCACTCGGACAGCTCTCCATGGCTCCAACGGCAGGATTCGAACCTGCGACCGATCGGTTAACAGCCGATAGCTCTACCACTGAGCTACGTTGGAATAATAGAAAGTGTGAATAAGTTATAATGGAGATTGCCTGGCGGCGTCCTACTCTTGCGGGGGCGAAACCCCGACTACCATTGGCGCTGAAGAGCTTAACTTCTGTGTTCGGCATGGGAACAGGTGTGACCTCTTCGCCAAAGCCACCAGACAATGTTTATTATTTTTTCAAGGACAAGATATATTATATTACCCTTAGTTTAAGAAATCAAGAGTAAATTTTAAAAAATTAATATACCTTCAAAACTAGATAAGAGACATCATTACGCTTTTTCAATAGAGATAGATAAGTCCTCGATCGATTAGTATCAGTCAGCTGCACGTGTCACCACGCTTCCACCTCTGACCTATCAACCTTGTCGTCTACAAGGGATCTTACTCACTTGAAGTGATGGGAAATTTCATCTCGAGGGGGGCTTCATGCTTAGATGCTTTCAGCACTTATCCCGTCCACACGTAGCTACCCAGCTGTGCTCCTGGCGGAACAACTGGTGCACCAGCGGTGTGTCCATCCCGGTCCTCTCGTACTAAGGACAGCTCCTCTCAAATTTCCAACGCCCACGACGGATAGGGACCGAACTGTCTCACGACGTTCTGAACCCAGCTCGCGTACCGCTTTAATGGGCGAACAGCCCAACCCTTGGGACCGACTACAGCCCCAGGATGCGATGAGCCGACATCGAGGTGCCAAACCTCCCCGTCGATGTGGACTCTTGGGGGAGATAAGCCTGTTATCCCCGGGGTAGCTTTTATCCGTTGAGCGACGGCCCTTCCATTCGGTACCGCCGGATCACTAAGCCCGACTTTCGTCCCTGCTCGACTTGTAGGTCTCGCAGTCAAGCTCCCTTGTGCCTTTGCACTCTGCGAATGATTTCCAACCATTCTGAGGGAACCTTTGGGCGCCTCCGTTACTTTTTGGGAGGCGACCGCCCCAGTCAAACTGCCCACCTGACACTGTCTCCGGGCCGGATCACGGCCCTGGGTTAGAATGTCAGTACAGCCAGGGTAGTATCCCACCAATGCCTCCACCGAAGCTGGCGCTCCGGTTTCCAAGGCTCCTACCTATCCTGTACAAGCTGTACCAACATTCAATATCAGGCTACAGTAAAGCTCCACGGGGTCTTTCCGTCCAGTCGCGGGTAATGCGCATCTTCACGCATAGTATAATTTCACCGGGTCTCTTGTTGAGACAGTGCCCAAATCGTTGCACCTTTCGTGCGGGTCGGAACTTACCCGACAAGGAATTTCGCTACCTTAGGACCGTTATAGTTACGGCCGCCGTTTACTGGGGCTTCGATTCAAAGCTTCGCAAGAAGCTAACTCATCCTCTTAACCTTCCAGCACCGGGCAGGTGTCAGCCCCTATACTTCACCTTACGGTTTCGCAGAGACCTGTGTTTTTGCTAAACAGTCGTTTGGGCCTTTTCACTGCGGCTCCTCCTTATGAAGGAGCACCCCTTCTCCCGAAGTTACGGGGTCATTTTGCCGAGTTCCTTAACAAGAGTTCTCCCGATCACCTTAGGATACTCTCCTCGTCTACCTGTGTCGGTTTGCGGTACGGGCACCACTTTCCTCGCTAGAGGCTTTTCTTGGCAGTGTGAAATCAGGGACTTCGGTACTATAGTTCCCTCCCCATCACAGCTTGTGTTTGATGCACGGATTTGCCTATGCATCACACTCACTGCTTGGGCGCGCACATCCAATGGCGCGCTTCCCTTATCCTACTGCGTCCCCCCGTTGCTCAAACGGAAAGGAGGTGGTACAGGAATATCAACCTGTTATCCATCGCCTACGCCTTTCGGCCTCGGCTTAGGTCCCGACTAACCCTGAGCGGACGAGCCTTCCTCAGGAAACCTTAGACTTACGGTGGAAGAGATTCTCACTCTTCTTTCGCTACTCATACCGGCATTCTCACTTCTAAGCGCTCCACCAGTCCTCACGGTCTGACTTCACAGCACTTAGAACGCTCTCCTACCATTGTTCAAAGAACAATCCGCAGCTTCGGTGGTATGTTTAGCCCCGGTACATTTTCGGCGCAGAGTCACTCGACCAGTGAGCTATTACGCACTCTTTAAATGATGGCTGCTTCTAAGCCAACATCCTGGTTGTCTAAGCAACTCCACATCCTTTTCCACTTAACATACACTTAGGGACCTTAGCTGGCGGTCTGGGCTGTTTCCCTTTCGACTATGGACCTTATCACTCATAGTCTGACTCCCAAAGATAAGTCGATGGCATTCGGAGTTTGACTGAATTCGGTAACCCGATGAGGGCCCCTAGTCCAATCAGTGCTCTACCTCCATGACTCTCACTTTGAGGCTAGCCCTAAAGCTATTTCGGAGAGAACCAGCTATCTCCGTGTTCGATTGGCATTTCACCGCTACCCACACCTCATCCCCGCACTTTTCAACGTGCGTGGGTTCGGGCCTCCAGCCAGTGTTACCTGGCCTTCACCCTGGACATGGGTAGATCACACGGTTTCGGGTCTACGACCACATACTCAAATCGCCCTATTCAGACTCGCTTTCGCTGCGGCTCCGTTTCTTCAACTTAACCTTGCATGGGATCGTAACTCGCCGGTCCATTCTACAAAAGGTACGCCGTCACCCATTAACGGGCTCCGACTACTTGTAGGCACACGGTTTCAGGTTCTATTTCACTCCCCTCCCGGGGTGCTTTTCACCTTTCCCTCACGGTACTGGTTCACTATCGGTCACTAGGGAGTATTTAGCCTTGGGAGATGGTCCTCCCGGATTCCGACGGAATTACACGTGTTCCGCCGTACTCAGGATCCACTCCGGAGGGAACAAGATTTTGATTACAGGGCCGTTACCTTCTTTGGCTGATCATTCCAGATCGATTCATCTATCTTGTTCCTTGGTAACTCCAAAGGAGTGTCCTACAACCCCAGAGAGCAAGCTCTCTGGTTTGGGCTAATTCCGTTTCGCTCGCCGCTACTCAGGAAATCGCGTTTGCTTTCTCTTCCTCCGGGTACTGAGATGTTTCAGTTCCCCGGGTCTGCCTTTCTTAACCTATGAATTCAGTTAAGAATACCGCCCCATTACGGGCGGTGGGTTTCCCCATTCGGAAATCTCCGGATCGTAGCCTACTTACGGCTAACCGAAGCATATCGGTGTTTGTCCCGTCCTTCATCAGCTCCTAGTGCCAAGGCATCCACCGTGCGCCCTTATTCACTTAACTATCTCAGTTGCCAGATGAGCGAATATCATCTGGTGTGAATGAAAAAATTGCGTTGGTTTGATGTCTAATTCTTATCTAGTTTTCAAGGTACATGACTTTGAGGAATTTGATTCCTCAAAACCGAACGAAACGAAGCATGTTACGTGAACGCAGTAACACTGCGTTTTCCGTAGTTATCCTTAGAAAGGAGGTGATCCAGCCGCACCTTCCGATACGGCTACCTTGTTACGACTTCACCCCAATCATTGGCCCCACCTTCGGCGGCTGGCTCCAAAAAGGTTACCTCACCGACTTCGGGTGTTGCCAACTCTCGTGGTGTGACGGGCGGTGTGTACAAGGCCCGGGAACGTATTCACCGCAGTATGCTGACCTGCGATTACTAGCGATTCCGGCTTCATACAGGCGAGTTGCAGCCTGCAATCCGAACTGAGAATGGTTTTTTGAGATTTGCTTGACCTCGCGGTCTCGCTGCCCTCTGTACCATCCATTGTAGCACGTGTGTAGCCCAGGTCATAAGGGGCATGATGATTTGACGTCATCCCCGCCTTCCTCCGGTTTGTCACCGGCAGTCACCTTAGAGTGCCCAACTGAATGCTGGCAACTAAGATTAGGGGTTGCGCTCGTTGCGGGACTTAACCCAACATCTCACGACACGAGCTGACGACAACCATGCACCACCTGTCATTCCGTCCCCGAAGGGAACTCCCTATCTCTAGGGATAGCGGAAGATGTCAAGACCTGGTAAGGTTCTTCGCGTTGCTTCGAATTAAACCACATGCTCCACCGCTTGTGCGGGCCCCCGTCAATTCTTTTGAGTTTCAGCCTTGCGGCCGTACTCCCCAGGCGGAGTGCTTAATGCGTTAACTTCAGCACTAAGGGGCGGAAACCCCCTAACACCTAGCACTCAACGTTTACGGCGTGGACTACCAGGGTATCTAATCCTGTTTGCTACCCACGCTTTCGCGCCTCAGCGTCAGTTACAGACCAGAGAGCCGCCTTCGCCACTGGTGTTCCTCCACATATCTACGCATTTCACCGCTACACGTGGAATTCCGCTCTCCTCTTCTGTACTCAAGTTCCCCAGTTTCCAATGGCCCTCCACAGTTGAGCTGTGGGCTTTCACATCAGACTTAAGGAACCGCCTGCGCGCGCTTTACGCCCAATAATTCCGGACAACGCTTGCCACCTACGTATTACCGCGGCTGCTGGCACGTAGTTAGCCGTGGCTTTCTGGTTAGGTACCGTCAAGGTACCAGCATTTCCTCTGGTACTTGTTCTTCCCTAACAACAGAACTTTACGATCCGAAGACCTTCATCGTTCACGCGGCGTTGCTCCGTCAGACTTTCGTCCATTGCGGAAGATTCCCTACTGCTGCCTCCCGTAGGAGTCTGGGCCGTGTCTCAGTCCCAGTGTGGCCGATCACCCTCTCAGGTCGGCTACGCATCGTTGCCTTGGTAAGCCGTTACCTTACCAACTAGCTAATGCGCCGCGGGTCCATCTGAAAGTGACGGCAAAAGCCGCCTTTTACGCTGGAACCATGCGGTTCCAACGATTATTCGGTATTAGCCCCGGTTTCCCGGGGTTATCCCGATCTCTCAGGTAGGTTACCCACGTGTTACTCACCCGTCCGCCGCTCGATCCACAACAATCACCCCGAAGGGATCATGTTGTTTCACGCGCTCGACTTGCATGTATTAGGCACGCCGCCAGCGTTCGTCCTGAGCCAAGATCAAACTCTCCATAAGAGTTCGCCTTTGCATCAAAATGATGTCTGGCTTTTTAAAATAAAAAGTAATTCATTGACGTAACATGTCGTTTCGTTCAGTTTTCAAGGATCAAATGGTGTTTCTTTCATTTCGTCGCCTCAAAACAGCGACTCAATTAATATATCATTTATCCGAAAGAGAGTCAATAACTTTTTTAAAAAAGTTTATTTGGTTTGTTTCTTTCGAATGTTTTGCGTTGCCGCTCTCAATGCGACAAGTAATAATATATCACCCTTGCAAAACACAGTCAATAACTTTTATTAATTTTTTAATCAATATTGTTATTGCTTGTTATTGCTTGCTTTGCCTTTCCGACGCTTAATAATAATATAAGAAATAAGCACCTGATTCAACCCCCTTTTTAAAAAGAGTAAAATCAAGTGCTCCTATACTACTCAGTCATTCCTTCTTAGCTGATATTTTCTATGGAAGATCCTTTTCCCTTTCGTTTCAACTTGAATTGATTCAATTATTTCTTTATCAACAAGAAACTCCAACAGCGCCCCCAGGTCTAATGAATAAGGTTGCACTTCTGGGTGCACCATTAACTCTCCATATGACCAAGGTTCATCTTTAGCTCCCATGACATTTATTAAGTGCTTCGTACAAGTTATGGTTCTGGAGTTAATTGCAAACTCAGTAGCTAAGAGCATAAGTTGAACTCGTTTGTCTAAGGTTTCTGAACTTTTACTTAGCTCTTGATGAAGTTTATAAACCTCTGGTTCGATTCTCTTCACTTGATTCCAAACGGTCACTTCAGGATGGAATCCTTTTTCGATAACTGATAATCGTGCCAAGTAATGAAGGGAGTGAACCATCCGACTGAAAGCATCCATATATTGTTCTGCTTCATATAAATCCTTACATTCACTATAACTTCGGATTAGTTTGGCAAATTCTTTTGTCATCTTTAAATCACGTTTCTCTTGAGGAAAGTTTCTCAACTCTTCCTTTAAAGACATGACATATTCATTACGATCAAAAATAACCTGACCTTCAATCAGCCATTCAACAGCTCTTCGGTAGGAGCTTGTATCGATCCATTCCTTCAATTGTTTCTCTTCCACAATATGCATTGCTGCACTTTTGCCCTCAAACTCATAATGCTTAACAAACCATGGCTGCTCCGCTTCTCTAACTATTATTAGTAATATTACATCAAAATTATCCGTTACAGGACTAATAGGACGTTTCTTTTCTATTATTATAATACCTAATGTATTTTTTTGACTGGCACGTTCCTGATATATAGGACGCAACACATCTTCCATATACACAAATCCTCCATATTTAGAATAATGTCTATTTCTACATTTTCTTAAAAAATCCTCTTTTCGATATTCCTTTCCTCCCGATATTTTATGCTATACTACCTTGTAGAATGGTTAGGAGGGAAAGAATTGGGTTTAAAGTACTCAAGTAAAATAAATAAAATACGCACCTTTGCCCTTAGCTTAGTCTTTGTAGGATTCGGTATTATGTACCTAGGCATTTTCTTCAAAGAAATCGTTTGGTTAATGAGCATCTTCATGATTCTTGGTTTATTGTCAGTAGTTCTTAGTACATTAATTTATTTTTGGATCGGGATGCTTTCTACAAAGACCATCCAGGTTGTATGCCCTAACTGTAACAAGCCAACAAAGATTTTAGGGCGTGTTGATGCGTGCATGCATTGTAACGAACCATTAACATTGGACAAGGACTTAGAAGGTAAAGAATTTGACGAAAGCTACAATTCAAAACAATACCAAAAAGAACAACAAGAGCAACAATAATACTGTTTATTAAAACACTACTTCAACCGAAACTCGGGAAAAGTAGTGTTTTTTACTGTTACAACACTTGATTATTGTATCCTATCTTTTTTAGGATTACATCAGGAATTCAACATCATTCAGTTATTATACTTTTCACCAACTATTTTTCGTTCTATTAGACGAATTAACCGCATTAAACGTTACATTATAAATATCCTTACTAACCTATAGGTAAACCTATTGGTTTCAATACACATAAAAAAAGCTGAAAGCCTATGTTGGCTCTCAGCTACTTAATGTTTTTGGGTTTCTTTATCCTTGCATTCTTCACATGTACCGTAAACTTCCATACGGTGATTACTTACATCGAAACCTGTCACTTGTTCAGCTAAGGATTCGACTTCATCGAGCGAAGGATAATGAAAGTCTACAATTTTGCCACAATAATCACAAATAGCATGATAGTGATCCGTGGTATTGCAATCAAAACGGCTTGATGAATCACCATAAGTTAACTCGCGCACTAGCCCGATCTCACGAAATACTCGCAGGTTATTATAAACTGTAGCAACACTCATATTCGGAAATTTGCTTTCTAAAGACTTATAAATTTCATCAGCAGTTGGGTGTGACATCGAGTTAATTAGATACTCAAGCACCGCATGACGTTGTGGTGTAATACGTACGCCAGAACCTTTCAAAGTATCTAAGGCCTCTTTTAGTCTATGATCTGACACCGTCATGCACCTCGCTTTCAAAAGGGTTTAAGAAGACTTATTACCATTCTAAACAATAGTATAGTTTAGAACATAAATCTGAAAAGATATACATGATTCATTTCTTAAATAAAGAATATTATTAGATTAAAATCTTTATAAATAGTGTAACCCTTTTGAAAACTTATTGTCAATATTGAGCCCACTCTACTGCTGAATTTAACATATTTTACACATCTGCACGTAAAGGAGTTTCTTTACCACCTGTTTTCTCATTTACAAAACGAGCAGCCACAAACAAGAAATCTGATAAGCGGTTAAGATAATTTAACACTAATTCATTATTCAAGTCATCTTTTAATACTACAGCTGTACGTTCAGCTCTTCTTGTGATTGTTCTTGCCACATGAAGAGTAGCAGAAGCTTCATGACCTGAAGGCAAAATAAAGTTATCAAGTGTTTTTAATTCCGCATCCCAATCATCGATCTTCTTCTCCAACTCATCAATATGGTTCTGAGTTAATTGCCACTTTACTTCTTTTCCTTTAGGAGTAGCAAGCTCTGCCCCAACATGGAATAAAACGGTCTGTACATGATGCATCACATCACAAAATTCTTCTTTATCATCCCAATCTTCCTTGCGAAGATGACTCAATGCCATTCCAATCATGGAATTTGCCTCATCACAAGTTCCATATGCTTCTACACGAAGGTCATTCTTTGGAACGCGGTCACCATAAATTAGAGAGGTTGATCCTTTATCTCCAGAACGTGTGTAAATTTTCATGGTTAATACCCCTTTCTTGGATCTACGAGATTTATATAATCATTTTTATCCTGAAGAAACACTTCTAAATTCTTTTCATAAATATCAATAGCTCTCGGTTGATACTCTGGTGAAATCCCTGAAATATGCGGCGTAACTGTGACATTCGGCATTTCCCAGAATGGATGGGCTGCTGGGAGTGGTTCTTTATCAAAAACATCTAAGACTGCATGTTCAATCTCTCTGTCTTGAAGAGCTTCCATCAGTACAGTGCTATTCACCACATCCCCCCTCCCCATATTTAGAAAGATGGACGTGGATTTCATTTGTTCAAAGTGTTCTTTCCTAAAGAAGTCCTTCGTTTCTGGAGTGCTAGGCAATACCGCAACGATAAAGTCGGCATCTCCAACTAAATCTAAGCCTTCATCCTCCTCATAAACTTCATCAAAAAATTCTTTAGGTTTTCCACTTCTTGAAACACCTATAGTACGCATACGAAAAGCTTTTGCCAGACGAGCAACTTCCTGACCTATCGCACCTGTACCAGCTATTAGCATCGTTTTCCCACTAATTTCAGTCATTTTCACAGATCGATCCCAATCATGGGACTTTTCTTGATCGATAATGGTTTTAGCCTGACGACACACCTGAAGTAACATCGATATCGCATATTCAGCCATTGGTGTCTTATGAATTCCTTTAGAATTTGTTACGATTATTCCCTTTTCCTCTATTTTGTTAAACGGCATCCGATCCATTCCAGCAGAAAGAACCATAATCCATTTAAGATTTTCTGCCCGTTCAATCTTCTCCTCGTCCAAATCTTCCCCATATGTAAGTAAAACATCAGCTTTAGGAAGGTATTCTACAGCTTCTTCTATACTGTTACAAAACTGATATGTAATGGATGGGTTTGCTGAAGCTAATTGCTCTCTTAAATCTCTTCTTATTTTGCACGACGTTAATACGTACATGTTTCAAACCTCCTATTAAGGTACGACTACTTATCTCCATTCTATCTTTTTTCCATTCAAAATCCCAGAAATGAGGTGCTCCCATAAGTGCTAATTCTTATATTACAGCAAAAAAAGCGCGATGAAGGCATCTTCATCGCGTAATAACCGTTCTCGTTGTAAGGGGAGGTTGGTCTCATGCTGTAATATACGCTTCTTTGCCTTAATCGGTATGGACCATAACCTAGTTTTGATTGGAATTATAGAATTAGGCTCGTGAGATTAACTTATACAAGCTAAATGTTTATTTTAACCCCTTCATACAATGTAAAGTATCCTATGTAAAACCTGCTCAAATCGATTGCTAATTTAAATCCACTTGCATATAATAAAAAGGAATATATTAGAAGGGACTGAAGTTTAGCGCAATGAAGTACTAATCCTATGTGTGAGAGGCGAGTTTTATCATGAATATGAAACGGAAACGACTCGTTCCAGATAGGATAGGTATGTCTACTTTTAATAGACGCATTGTGCACAAGAATCCCTTAGACGTTATAGCTTTATTTGTCTATTTGCATTCATATGCCGAAAACACCTACCTCTTTGGAGCGAATCCAGGGAGGTTTTTTTATGAGAATGATGCATGCGTTAAATATAAATTACGCTTTAGATGATCGGACATTATTAAATATGGATCAACTTAGCATTCATAGTGGAGACCGCATCGGAATGGTTGGTAAAAACGGCGAAGGAAAATCCCTCTTGCTAGAATATTTACTTGGAAAGACAGATGACCAACCTACTGTCGAATGGTACGGATCAGTTGGTTACTTCAAACAATTAAACACAGATATCGATGAGTATAAAGAGTGGCACCATTTAAGTGGTGGAGAAATTACGATGTCAAAATTAGATGAAATTTTTCAGCTGACACCTGATCTCCTTCTTTTAGATGAGCCTTCTAACAATTTAGACTGGCAACACATTGAAGAGCTCGAGAAACGACTCACTCACTTCAGCGGAGCTATTTTAATCGTATCCCATGACCGAACCTTACTTGATCAAGTTTGTTCAAAGATTTGGGAACTTGAAAAAGGCAAGATTACGTCTTATAAGGGTAATTTCAGTGATTTCGAACAAGCAAAACAACGCAAAATAGAACAACAATATGCAGTACACGATAAATACGTAAAAGAAAAGAAACGTTTAATCGAGCGGATGAGACAAAAAGAGCAACAAGCTCAAGGAATGCGAAAGCCACCTGCTCGAATGAGTAATTCAGAATGGCAGCTTCATAAAAACAAAGCTGCAGGAAAACAGAAAAAAGTCGAGCGTGTCTCAAAAGTCATCGAGGATCGAATTGAACGGCTGGAGAAGGTGGATAAACCTTTTGAATGGGATGACCTTAAAATGGACTATACACTTTCAAACCCTATTCACAAAAAACAAGTTCTAACTGCTAAAAAGATACAAAAATCGTTGGATGGCAATATTTTATTTCAAGCTGATTCATTAAAACTTAGAACAGGTTCAAAAACAGCACTGATTGGATCGAACGGTAGCGGTAAAACTACACTCATTAAGCAACTACTTGCCTCAGGGGACAATATCGAGCTTACAAATCAAGCAGATATCGGATTATTTGAGCAAGAACTTGCTCATTTACCAGAGGACAAAACCATATTGCAATACGTTCAAAAAAATAGCCCTCTCCCTCAACATGTGGTTCGCATTATCTTAGGTCGATTGCGCTTTTTTGAAGAAGATGTTCATAAAAAAATCGGAGTCTTAAGCGGTGGCGAGCGAGTAAAAACAGCATTAGCACGTCTTTTAACAGGGGACTACAATGTGCTGATTTTGGATGAACCAACCAATCACCTAGACCTAGAAGCTATTTCTGCCTTAGAAAGTCTCATCAAGGATTATCCGGGAACAGTGTTGTTTGTTTCTCACGACCGCCGCTTTGTTAATGAAACAGCAGACCACTTATGGATATTAGAAAACTGTACCGTCACTTCGTTTAATGGGAATTTAACTGCTTGGCAAACAAGTCTTGATCAACCTAAAGAAGTGGATGAAGAAGCCTACGACCTAATGGCTTTGGAAAATAAGCTAACTGAGATCGTCAGTCGGTTAAGTTTACCTGATCAAAAAGATGATGTTCAGCAGCTTGAGCAAGAATATCAAGATACTTTAAACAGAATTCAAAAACTACGTAAACAATAGTGCACGATTTTTTAGTATTATATATTTCTATTTAAAAGGCCCTGGTTGTTAACCAGGGCCTTTCCAATTAAGATAAATTTTCTTTAATGTATTCTAGCGCTTCCTCAACATGGCCTTTTACTCGCACCTTACGCCATTCATTCACAAGGTTCCCCTCTTTATCAATAACGAAAGTAGAGCGTTCAATGCCCATGTATTCTTTCCCGAAGTTTTTCTTTAGTTTCCATACTCCATATTCCTCTGCTACACTATGATCTTCATCTGCTAGTAATAAGAACGGCAGGTCATGTTTATCAATAAACTTTTTATGACGATCAACAGGGTCTGGACTAACTCCTAAAATTACGGCATCCAATTCTGCAAAGCTATCGTGATTGTCACGAAAATCACATGCTTCCGTTGTACAACCTGGAGTCATATCTTTCGGATAAAAATAAAGAACTACATTCTTCCCACGAAAGTCTGACAGCTTTACGCTTTCCCCATTACTCGCTTGTAATTCAAAATCTGGTGCTGGTTTTCCTAATTCAATGGTCATGCCAATCCCTCCTGAAAATGATCTTCTATAAGCGTAACCAAAGTTCGACCATCTTACAACTCATAAGAAAAGCGCAAGCGCCCGTTTAGCCGTTTAGCTACGAAGGGAGTGAACTGAGCCCATAGTAAGGTATAAGAAGTCAGCGTTTACCCTGGATGAATTGCACAAAAAACGCAGCAGGCAAAATGTATCCAATAAGTGCTTCACTCAATGCTATAACTCGTCCGATTCCAATCGGCGTAATATCACCATACCCAACCGTCATTAAAGTAACCCCACTAAAATAAATCGAATGCGCCATACGGTCCAAGACAGAATCCCTTCGCAATAGGTCGTCCTGTAAAATACTCCACCCTTGGGAAGAAAGAACAAAATAGAGGAGTCCAAACCCTATCATTACAATCAAGTAAACTAGAACTAAAGTATAAAAGTGCTGAACAGAAAAATACTGACGTTCATAGTGGGTCTGTCTAAAAAAACCCCACAAACACACTCCCAACACTAGAATAATAAGCATTAGAAACAGCCATATCATATTCCTCCCCCATTCCTACCTCTTCCCTTATAAATACGAAAATCGATTATGGAATATGATTTCTTTATCACTTCTTGCCCAATGCGCCTAGACTTTTGATATATGTTAGAATGAACCCTGGACAATAAGTGAAGGTCTTCTATACATAGGTATGAGTCCTTCTGATCTGGAGGTTAAAATATGAATTGGAATAAATCCGAAGAGTTATATAAAGAAGCAGAAGAACATATAGTCGGAGGGGTTAACTCCCCTTCCCGCGCCTATAAAGGAGTAGGTGGTGGAACCCCTGTATTTATGGAGAAGGGTGAAGGTGCTTACTTCTGGGATGTAGACGGGAATAGTTATATCGATTATTTAGCAGCATACGGTCCAATCATCACTGGACATGCTCACCCTCATATCGCTGAGGCCATTGCTAAGTCAGCATATAATGGTGTTTTATACGGAACACCAACCGTACTAGAGAATCGCTTCGCCAAAATGCTAAAAGACGCAATTCCTTCTATGGAAAAGGTCCGCTTTGTAAACTCAGGAACTGAAGCTGTCATGACAACGATTCGCGTAGCCCGCGCATATACAAACAGAACAAAGGTCATTAAGTTCGCTGGATGTTATCACGGCCACTCTGACCTTGTCCTTGTAGCGGCTGGTTCCGGACCCGCAACACTTGGAACACCAGATTCAGCTGGAATCCCAACTTCCATGGCGAAAGAAGTAATCACCGTTCCATTTAATGAGATCGAATCCTTCAAAGAAGCATTAGATAAGTATGGTGATGATGTAGCAGCAGTACTCGTTGAACCGATTGTGGGGAACTTCGGAATTGTAGAACCGAAACCCGGCTTCTTACAACAAGTGAATGACTTAGCACATGAAGCAGGTGCTCTTGTTATTTATGATGAGGTCATCACTGCGTTCCGCTTCACATACGGCAGTGCCCAAGACCTTGTTGGTGTAGAACCAGATATGACAGCTCTCGGAAAAATTATTGGAGGAGGTTTACCAATCGGTGCTTATGGTGGACGTGTTGATATTATGGAACAAGTTGCACCATTAGGGCCTGCATATCAAGCTGGAACGATGGCAGGTAACCCAGCCTCTATTTCCGCGGGTATTGCTTGTTTAGAGGTTTTACAACAAGAAGGAACATATGAAAAACTTGATCGACTCGGCGAGAAACTTGAAAATGGTATCCTTAAACATGCTGAAACTTACAAACTCCCTGTAAAAGTGAACCGCTTAAAAGGAGCACTTACCGTATACTTTACAGAGGATGAAGTAGAAAACTATGATCAAGCAGATGCCACAGATGGTGAGATGTTCGCAAGGTTCTTCCACCTGATGTTAAAAGAAGGAATCAACCTAGCTCCATCAAAATTCGAAGCCTGGTTCTTAACGATCGCTCATACCGATGAAGATATTGACGAGACATTACGAGCAGTAGATAAATCATTCGAAACAATGGCTAACGAGTAAATATACATTTATTCATGCATCCTCGCAAAGTAAAATTTTTGCGAGGATTTTTTTATAAACCTTTCTATAAACCTCACCTTAAAAGTTATATGTATTGAAACTTGTCCAGCCAACCTAACCTTTATTGTTTTTATTCATTTTCATGTATAAATAATTGCATTGGACACCTATCCATGCTAACATATAAATAATTCAGAAAATTTGTACATTAATGTGTGCACTTTTCATTTCTTAACCCCTTTTCGTAAGTTCTTTAGCATGTCATTCGTGCTAAACACTCCCATCCTTTCGAGGAAACTCGTTGGCTTTTGCACACTGTGCGAAAGCCTTTTTCTTTTGTATCAGTTACTTAAGCAGATGGTTTATTATTACAACTCAACAAGATCTTGTTTAACCTCCTGTTGTAGGGGGGTATTTCTAATTAGACCAGAAATTATTTTGAACATGAATACATTTTGTTTGGGAAGTTTGTAATTTTCTACTACTTATTTGACTAAGATTAAGATATAATACATCTGCTTGTATAACATGAAGGAAGGTTTTTTATGAAACTCGGTGCACGGATGATTAAAACAGGACTTGCAGTAGCACTCGCCCTATATGTATCTTATTTGATCGGCTCCAGCTCAATCATTGCAGGGATGACGGCCCTCTTCTCTATTCAGCCATCTATATATCGTTCTGTACAGTCCATTATTGAACAAGTGCAGGCTAATATAATCGGTGCCTTAAGTGCTATTATTGTAGTTTTAACACTAGGAAAAGATCCATTTATTATTGGTTTTACGATTGTGATTGTCATTGCACTCTGTATCAAATTTAATATGAAGGAAAATACCGTCCTACTTGCATTAGTGGCCGTTATCGCTATTATGGAAACAACAGACATGCCATTTTTTCAGTTTACATTACTTAGGTTTTCTTCACTGATGATCGGAATTTTTTCATCCTTTATAGTAAACTTGGTGTTTCTTCCACCTAAATATGAGACGAAGCTTTTTTCAAATATTGACCGAAATACCTCGGACATTTTGCAGTGGCTACGTATTACAACACGTCATCTATCCGATCGCCCTGCTTTACGAGAAGAGATCGAGCGAATTGATAGCGAATTAATGAATGTGGATCACACGTACAGTCTTTATCAAGAAGAACGAACTTACTTGAAAAAACGGCGATTCCAAAAGGCGCGTAAGTTGATCTTATTTCGCCATTTAATGGCTACAACTCGAAAAAGCTTCGATGTTTTAAAAACGTTTTGCAAGCTTGAAAATGAAATGGACAAAGTACCTGAAGAATTCCGTCAAACCTTAATTACAGAACTAGATAAAACGATTCACGCTCATGAAAAAATCATTTTATCTGTAATGGGACGAATCCGTCCAGAAAAAAACCCAATCGAAGAGTCAGGCGTTCCCGATATCCCTGCACTAGTTGAATACTTGATTCAATTTTATGAAAACAGGGACGATGAAAAAGAACAGCTAATGTTCTTACCTTTAGCTACGAGGTTGATGGACTATCACCATCAGTTAATGCGTTTGCAGAAACTGGTCACAACCTACCAACATTATCACAGCACAGAACAAATTAATGTAGGTAAGAAGCAGAAGCCGGCTGTAAAATAATACTGCACACAAAAACCACACTCCAAAATGAGTGTGGTTTTATCTTACGTGCCCAAGTATTCTGGATTTGAATCATCAAGCTGCTGAACTTGATATAAGTTATAGTATCCACCTTGTTTTTTCATCAGTTCTTGGTGGCTTCCTGCTTCTTTGATTTGACCATCTTCAATCAGTACAATTCGGTCAGCATGTGTAATCGTAGATAAACGGTGCGCAACGATAAATGTTGTGCGGTCCGCAGCTAATTTTTCCATTGCCTCTTGAATAAGATTCTCGCTCTCTAAATCAAGTGCAGATGTAGCTTCATCTAAAATCAACAGTGGTGGGTTTTTCAAAAATACACGAGCAATAGCGACACGTTGTTTTTGACCACCAGAAAGTTTCACCCCACGCTCCCCTACAAGAGTGTCATAGCCGTTTGGAAGTCCCATGATAAAGTCATGAGCATTGGCCTGTTTTGCAGCGGCGATCATATCTTCATCCGTAGCATCAGGGTTCCCCATTTTAATGTTCATCCGAATAGAATCACTAAACAAAATATTATCCTGGAGCACCATACCTATCTTATCTCTAAGAGAACGTGCCTCGACATCTCTAATGTCTTTTCCATCAATTTTGATGCTCCCTTTTTCCACATCATAAAAACGTGGAATCAAGCTGACAAGGGTGGACTTCCCTCCTCCACTCATACCAACAAGGGCTATCGTTTCGCCTTTCCTCACATCTAGGGATAAGTCTTTCAGAACAAGCGGTTCATCCTCATCATAACGGAAGGATACGTTATCGAACTTCACATCACCATAGACACTAGTGAGTTTTTCAGCACCCTTTTTATCCTTAATGTCGTATTTTTCATCCATAAATTCAAAAACACGATCCATCGATGCTAGAGACTGGGTTAACACAGTTGAGGAGTTCACCAGACGACGTAATGGGCTATACACACGTTCCATATACCCAATAAACGCAACCATGGTACCTACCTGAATATTGCCTGTAATCACCTGATAACCTGCGAACGTAATCACTAATAGAGGGGCTAAATCTGTAATTGTAGATGTTACACTAAATGTTTTTGCATTCCAGCTAGTGTGTTTAATCGCACGATCAAGAAAGTGTCGATTTTGTTCATTAAACTGTCCTTGTTCATAGTCTTCTAAAGCAAAACTCCTCACAACAGGCATCCCTTGCACACGTTCATGTAAATGACCTTGTACTTGAGCCAAAGCTTGAGAACGTTCTTTCGTTAGATCCCTCAATCGTCCATAAAAATACTTAATTGCAAAACCATATAGGGGAAAGAGTGCGATAGAAACGAGTGTAAGCCAAACGTCCATATAAAGCATAATACCAATTGCGATGACGATCGTAATCATATCCAACCAGATGTTCATGAGTCCTGTAATGACAAAGTTTTTCGTTTGCTCAACATCATGGATGACGCGAGAAATGACTTCGCCTGTTTTCGTTTTTGAATAAAAACGAAGGCTCAAACGTTGTATATGATCAAAGAGTTTACCTCGTATATCATACAAAATCGTGTTTGCCGTCCATTGAGCTAAGTATTGTCTAAAATATTCAACTGGAGGTCGAATGACTAAGAAAACTAAAAGCCCTCCACCCATAATCCAAAGTAGTTCATCTATTTTCGCAGCCTGACTCATATCAGCATTAATAATATCGTCAATCACGTACTTTGAAATCAAAGGAAGCAACAATGGGATACCAAATTTCAAAATCCCGATAGCAACCGTTAATACAATTTTCCATTTGTACGGTCGAACAAATTGCATATAGCGTTTCGTGTTACTCATAGCTGTCACCTCTTTCTACATTAGAAGTACACGAATTCGTCTCATAAGATCATTTTATACTTACTATGTCTAGAACATGTAAGGAGCCTGTTGGTTTCAACAGGCTCCTATGTTAAATACGTTAAGTAGCGTTCATACCATTGATCGATGAATTCCGGTGAAAATGGACCTTTTCTTTGTCGAACCCAACGCAATAAGTGATTTACATTGTTTTTTAGAATCTGATCCAACACTGTAGGATAATTCATTTCCCTACGGTGCTGCTCGTACTCATCTTCATCTAACAAAATATATGTCATATCCGGAAATACTTTTACATCCAAATCGTAATCAATATATTTCAATGCTTCATCATCATAAACGAATGGTGAGCTTATATTACAATAGTAATATACACCATCATTTCGAAGCATACCAATGATATTAAACCAATACTTAGAGTGAAAATAACAAATTGCTGGTTCTCGAGTGATCCATGTGCGACCATCACTTTCAGTAACTAGCGTCTTGTCATTCGCACCGATAATCACATTTTGAGTACTTTTCAAAATGGTTGTGCTATCCCAGACACGATGTAGTTGGCCATTGTGTTTGTAGCTATGAATTTGTATATGTTCACCTGGCATTGGGACTGACATCCTATCTCCCTTTCTCCTCACTAACATAGCCTTTGCATATTATTTCTTCATATTATTATAACGATTAAAAGGGATAAATGGAAATGATACAAATGAGAAAAACGCCAGAGAATGATTTAATTGTACTAAAACCTTTTCTATAACCACTACGATTATACTTAAGAATTTATTCAGTTAAATGGCAGTTATGTGGAATAACTGTTTTAGTGAGAGAGGAGGTTCCGTTGCTATTGTGGAGTACGGTGGGCTTGGGAACGGGGTGCTTTCCCCGGACGAACGATCGAGCCTCCTCATCCGCTACGCTTCTTGCGGGGTCTCGCTCGCCCATTTTTCCGGAGGAGTCAACCCGTTCCCAAGCCCACCTTAGCCGAATGGTGATGAACGGAACCGCAGCGATATGAGGAGGTAATGCTTACGGACATTTGATCCGCTATTTCACCTTAAAATGGTTTTTCTAAAGAGCTTACGGACATTCATTCCGCTAATTGCTACAAATCACCTTATTAAAGAGCATTCTGTCACAAATAAGGTACCATATGTCCGTAACGACTCTCGAAATGCCTTAAAAGTTCAAAATAACGGAACAGATGTCCGTAAGGTTTAGAACTCACACACTAGGGTCCGTTATTCTCCATAAACGCAAAGGGGGGAAGGAAACGGCAAACTCCAGTGGTAGAAAGGGCAGATGAGACCCCACAGAGAACGGAGTGAACGAGGAGGCTGAAAGTAAATAATGAAGATCGACTAAGACCGCCACATCGTGTGGCAACGTCGACCTACCCCACGTCGTGTGGGGCAGCAGGAGTATTGCCGTTTCACTGACCCCCTTACTCTCATACAAGCAACGGACTCCTCCGAACCTATCTCTCGAATCCAAGTCTTCCAGATAAGGGGGCTTTATTGGAACAAGAGACAAAATAAAAGAGCACTCCAATGAAGGAGTGCTCTCTTTTAGGAAGGTCGTGGAGAATTCGGGGGTTACGACTTTCCGTTTATCGTGTTACTGTTGGTTTTTCTTTTGTGCAGACTGTTGGTTCTGTTGCTTAACACGTTGAGTATCAGTTTTGCTCTGAGCAAATTCAGCACCGTATTGGCCCTGACCTTGCTGAGCTTGTTGGTTCTGTTGTTTCACGTGTTGAACGTTAGTACCAGCAGCTGTTTGGTTTTGTTGTTGCTTTTGTTGCTGTTGTTGTTGCTGTTGTTGTTGTTGTTTTTTAGCCATCTTAATCACCTCCGCAACAATTAGATTGTGCAAAATCGCAGAGGTTATCCAAGAAATTTAAAACCCATTTTTAACCAACTAAGATAAACCATTCCATGATTGAATAGAACCCCTAACATCGACAAAACATATAGGTAAGGAGGGGTGCAACATGTATGTAGGCCGCGATATGACAGAGTTAACCATGACCAAAAAAAATGACTGGAGCGACTCTGAACTCACCTACTTTCAACATGCTTTAAGTCAAATGGTGCCTTATTTAAACTCAGAAGGTACAACCATCTTAAGAGAAATTAATCATGAAATCGAAAGTCGCGGAGGTCTTCGCCGTAAAGAAGCGACTTGGACCTCAGGAACACGACCAATTAGTGACTAGTTTAGGTTTATAGAATGTGTTTCATGATTTTCTGATGAGATACTGGGAAAGGAAGTTGTTGCAGTTCTTCTTTTGTAACAAAACGGGCTTCTTCATGTTCAAGTGTACCGTTTTGGGCTACGCCTGTGACAACTTCTAAATCCCATATAACATGAGAAAATGTGTGTTTTAACGTATCCATTGTTGTGCCAAATGAAACATCAATTCCATATTCATGATGGAACCATTGCTGAATTTTGTTTCTGTCATACTCGTGCAATGGCATCATTGGGAACTGCCACATATTCGCTAATAAACCTTCATCTGGTCGTTTTTGTACAACATAACGTCCTATTCCATCTTGGACAAGAACAACAATGTAAGGAACACGTTTTTGTTTCTTTTGAGATGATTTAATAGGCAATTCTTTTTCCTTCCCTTCATGAAAAGCTCGGCAATGTTCTTGAACTGGACATAACATACATGATGGATTTTTCGGTGTACATACAATAGCTCCTAACTCCATCAAACCCTGATTAAATGCTGAGGGATTCTCTTCTGAAATGGTTTCCCTAATAATCGACTCAAAAATCTTTCTGGTTGCAGGTTTTGCAATATCATCTTCAATCATTAATATTCGGGAAAGGACGCGCATCACATTCCCATCAACAGCTGGAGAAGGAATATTATAAGCTATGCTTAAAATGGCCCCCCTTGTATATGGACCTACACCTTTTAAAGCACCTAATTCTTTCTCATTATCAGGGACTTTGCTGTCATAGGAGTCAACAACTTCACGGACAGCCGTTTGTAAATTGCGTGCACGGGAATAGTACCCTAAGCCCTCCCATGCTTTTAACACATCCTGCTCGTCCGCTTCAGCTAGCGCATCTGGAGTAGGGAATTTCTCCATAAAATGATTAAAATAAGGAATAACCGTATCTACACGAGTTTGCTGAAGCATAATTTCGGATACCCATACTCTATAAGGGTCTTGATCTTGTCTCCACGGAAGCTCTCGCTGCTCTTGCTGAAACCAATGGATAAGATCTTGCTGAAATTGTTCTTTATCAAAACCTTCTAGGATTCTTATAGATTGTTCATTTTTCACATGTGTTCACCCTTTTTGTTACAATTAAAGCATTCAAATAATTAAATCGTTTTATAACTTTTATACACTATCCCACATACCTCAAAGGAGGAAACCTATAAATGGATACAGGTACCCATACTGTTATGGGGGTTGCCCTTGGTGGCTTAGCAACATTAGATCCCGCTGTTCAACAAGACCCAATGCTATTTAATGCTGTTTTTGTAGGCACCATGATTGGTTCCCAAGCACCAGACTTAGATACTGTATTAAAATTAAGAAATAATGCCGTCTATATACGAAATCACCGCGGTATCACCCATTCTATTCCTGCTATTTTATTATGGGGAATCGGACTTTCAGGAGGTATTTTTGCGTTTTACCCGCAAGTAGACTTTTTCCATTTATGGCTGTGGACTTTTTTGGCTGTCATTTTACACGTATTTGTTGATGTGTTTAATGCATATGGTACACAGGCTTATCGCCCATTCACGAGACGATGGGTAGCATACGGGTTTATCAATACGTTTGATCCTTATATTTTCCTTCTTCATGTAGTAGGAATTGTCGCTTGGTTATTAGGGGCAAATCCTGGTTATACGTTTCTCATTTTGTATTTTGTGATCATACTGTATTACTTGAAACGTTACTTTGACAAGCGCCAAATGGTAAAAGAGATTGAAAACTATTATACAAATGTGGAACAAATTGTTACTTCCCCAACAATTCGTCATAACATTTGGCGAATTGCCATTACCACCCGAGATCATTTTTATGTAGGTCGTGCTGAAAATGGTCACATTGAGATTATTGATCAATTTTATCGTAAGCCATTACCTGATATACCAATCATGAATAAAGCCATTCAGGACGATAACCTTGATGCATTTTTGTCATTCTCCCCTGTTTATCGTTGGGAGATTGATGAATTTGATGACTATACAGAGGTTCGCTTTATCGACTTGCGCTACCGCTCAAAAGGGAGATATCCTTTCGTAGCCGTTGTAACACTCGATGATGACCATAACATCCTATCTTCGTACACTGGATGGATTTTCTCTGAAGAGAAACTACAGAAAAAATTGGATGCTGTACCGACCTGAAAAGAATGACCAAGTAATATAAAATCCTACCGCTCTGAAATAAAGCGGTAGGATTTTATCGTTCTTTTTAATGCAATCTGCGATCCTCATTTTGCAATAAATGTTCATATCTAGGGTTATTTGAAACAAACTCATGAAGGCGAGGTCCATAGCTATTGATCCATTGCGTTACAACACGCTCAGTGACTTCTTTCCCTTCATATTCACGACCGGCTTTTGCACGTGTCGTTTCAAAATCTTCCCACAAATATTCAACCCAAATACGCGCTTGCGTCATGGATAATTCATTATTCATATCACATAGACGATTGGCTAATCGTTCAAAAATATCTTCCATGTCAATCACCTCTATTGTTTCCAACTTTCCTCTCCTATTGTATCACATATGTCCCGCAGTTGATGAACATACTAATCATACACCTCAAAAAAGGTGTACATGCGAACAGTTATAGGCTGGAGGTATTTTGTATGGTACGAAATAAAACTGTGCATTTCCCAGAGGAGAAACCAAATGGTGAACCTCAAGCAAAACCCGCATACGCTTCCAAACGAGCAAACGGAACGATCAACACCCGTCCTCAGGAACGTATGCGCAAATCTTCCCAACGTAAAGATTCTTAGGAGGGATCCTGTTATGGCCAATAATAAACCGGAAAAACGACCAGACAAGAAGTTTTTCAAGAATTTATACAGCGACCCTTTCCAATCACCACGCGCCAACCCAAAACATGCATTCGACCAAGTTAATGGTGAAACGCAACAAACGCAATCTGAGTATATTACGCAGGTTCAAATGCGTAAACGAACGTAGATTGCTGAACCATTTGTCGAATTTTTTCTAAAAACGTACAACATCTGCTGGGCTAAAAAAGGAGAGGTCTTCCCTCTTCTTTTTTAATTCATAATAAAGTCCACTTTCTTTTTGATACCTTGTTGAAACTGCTCTTGTGTATGATTTTCCTGATAAATATAAATGAGAAATTCAAAAGCCAACGTGCTATAAATCGTTTCTGCAGCTTGCACAGAATCAAACGAATCATCCAGAACATGCTTCCCTTTTAGTTCATCAAGAAATTCAATCAAATCATCTACAAATAAAAAATCAAGATGAATGAACTTTTTAATCATTTCAGGCTTGGTTTTTGCTAAAGATAGCCCAAGCGACATAACTTCTTTCATCATTTTCTTCCCAAACAATCGATAACTGTTTAACCTATTCAAGATGTATTCATAAACAATTTCTGAAGAGGCTTTGTTTAAATCCGTCTTTGCAAAAGTTATTTCTTTTGGATCTTGATCTAACTGAAACTCACTTGCCAACACTTCAATAAACAAATCACTTTTTGATTCAAAAACTTTAAAGATTTCTCTTTCTTTAATATCTGTCTCTTGAGCTATTTGATTAAGAGACGTTGCCTCATATCCTTGTTCCATGAATAACGGCTTAGCTGCACTTAAGATAATCTCTCTTTGCTTTTCTTTAGTACCTTTAAAACCAATGCTCATCGACCCCACCCCTTATTACTCTCTATGCTTATCATAACAAACTTAGATAAGGAGAAAAATGTATCGAATGAGTAGATACAAAACACCCGTACAAATAAAAAAGCAGCCCCTACAAAAGAGCTGCTTACATAAACGTATTATTCACCAAGACCTTGATCTTTAACAACGTTGATGATTGCTTCAAGTGCTTCGTCTTCGTCGCTACCTTCAGCTTTGAATGTAACCTCTGCACCAGATGGGATCCCTAAAGACATGATACCCATGATGGATTTTAAATTTACATCTTTACCATTGTACTCAAGGTTAATGTCTGCTTTGTACTTACCTGCTTCTTGAACAAGTACTGTTGCTGGACGTGCGTGTACACCGTCGTTCGCTGTGATTTTAACCGTTTGTTGTGCCATGAAAAATCTCTCCTTTATAAAAATGTTTACATGAACTTCCTATTATAGCTTCTACCCTATTAGGGTAACCGATAAAGGTGTTATTATTGTTTAATGTTTTTACCAACAATCAATGTGCACTTTATCGAATGTATTGTAGGAATCCGCCATACCTAAATATGTATGTGAAAACGATTCCCTTTCTGTTTGTCTTTAGCGTGTCAAAACACTAAAAAATTATAAAATACCCATGAAGAAAATGCAACCGTATTCAAAAATTCTTCATAAAAAAACCTTCTCTTCTATTCTTACTTCATTATAGCCCCCTTATGTGGAAGACTTGGAATCGAGATAATGTGCGTATGGTTCCGTTGCTTTTGTGCAGATCGGCGGGCTGTGGAACGGGTTGCTTTCCCCGGAAGACCGATCGATCTTCCTCGTCACTTCGTTCCTGCGGGATCTCGCTCGCCCTTTCTACCGGAGGAGTCAACCCGTTCCACAGCCCGCCTTAGCAGAATGGAGATTAACGGAACCGCCTTAGTTCAGGGATGAGTTGTTCTGATTCCAGGTAGTATTACCCTATCATGACAAGGCTCTGAACAACTTCTCTGAATATGATTTCCAACCAACATGAGGTGGGAAAGCCAAATTATGGTCCGTTAGTTTCCATAATCGCGTGGAGGGAAGGAAACGGCAAACTGTCGTGGTAGCAAAGGCAAGACGAGACCCCGCAGGAACGAGGAGGCTATACAATGGAGGTTCTACTAAAACCGCCACATCATGTGGCAACGTAGAACTACCCCACGTCGTGTGGGGCAACAACAGGCTTGCCGTTTCACTGACCGCAACAAATTACTCAACAGCAACGGACTCCTCTCAGTTTCAAGTCTTCAACAATCCTACCATTTAACGGAATAATTTATCATAAAACAAAAGCAGCCTTTTTCACCAAAGACTGCAGGAAGAGTATTTTAATTCACTTTCGATCCAAACATTGAAATAGGCAGTGCTTCTTCACCTTGTTCACCATGAATCGCACCATTTTGATCCTTCCGAGTACCCCATGCAAAAATACCATTCATATAATCAATTTCAAAAAACATGCCCGGGTCACCATCTATTTCATATACTTCACCTGGTTTGAAATCTCCTGGATTCATCATATAGGATTTGGCCATAATAATTTTACGCTGATAAACCGCATACTCATTGACCATTCCCATTTGTTCAGCTTTTCTTGCTTGTTCTGTCAGCTGAGCTACTGAATCACGCAGTTCCTCCACTGTCATATCACTATATCTTCTTTCCATCTTCTGAACACCCCTTTGTTTTACATTTTAGCAACGATTGTACACAATAGAAAAGGAATGATTCCAAGAACTTTGATCCCAACATGAGAAAGGAGCTCACACGATGACATATATTGCAATTACCGGAGCAGGTACAGGACTTGGTGCTGCGCTTGCAGAAGAATATGCAAAAAAAGACAACTACATTTACTTATTAGGAAGAACGGAAGATAACCTATCCCTTGTTCAACGTGAAATTGAAGACGCAGGTGGAAAATCAGAAGTAATCTTATGTGATGTAACGGAACCTGGTTCTGTGCAAAAAGCTGTGGATAGAATGGAACAGCTTGATGTTCTGATTAACAATGCTGGTATTGGGGTGTTCGGCCCTGTTCAGGAGTTGGATAGCGCCGATATCACACTTATGATGAACACCAATATAAAAGGCACAATTTATATGACACAAGCTGCTCTACCATTAATTGAAAAAAATGGTGGACGCATTTTAAATATTATCTCCACAGCAGGATTACGCGGTAAAGTGAACGAGTCTGCTTATTGCGCAAGTAAATTTGCTCAGCGCGGCTTTACAGAAAGTCTTCAAAAGGAATTTGAAAATACCAATGTAGACGTAACTGCAGTTTATATGGGAGGTATGAACACACCATTTTGGGATGATTCCGACCACGTGGACAATCCTTCCCGGTTAACATCTCCAATGAATGTTGCTAAGTACATTATCGAACATGATGATGGACGTGCTGAAATACACGTTAGTAAGTAGCCAATTATAAATAAACGCCCTGCAAATGTTTTTCACTCAGGGCGTTTTTTCAATTCTTCTTTTATTTCTTGCATTTCCTTAATAAGTTCTTCGTTATGCTTCATTTGTTGATCCATCATGTCCCTTATTTGACCAATTCTTAAGAAAGTAAAGATGAACATCACAAATAAGGCAAAATAAATAATTAACCCCATAACGCTTCCTCCTTATTCTCTACCATCCACATACTCTTCAATAAAACGTTCAATCAACTCAAACGAAAATCCTTTCCGATAAAGAGCACCTTTCAACTTATGCTTTAATTCAAAACCCTCAGCCTTTTGAGCATATTTCCTTAACGCTTTTTCACCTTGATACACTACTGCTTCCCATTCAGCGTCCTCATCATTTTCTTCCTCGACATTCGCCATCGCCTCAGTAATGACGTCTTTAGGAAAACCTTTTTGCATGAGTGTCTGTTGAACCTTTTGAATTTGTTCACGAAATGATTTTTTTCCGTCTAACCGTAATTTTTTCTCTACCCATTTTGTTGCTTTTTCTACCTGTACATCAAACGTATAATGTTGCATGGCATCCTCCGCTACATGAGGAGAGACACCCTTTTCGATTAACTCCTTCTTTACTAGCAAAGGGCCTTTACTTGATGTATGGATACGTGTACGAACCAACGCAGCTGCAAATTCTCCATCGTCCATGTAATTTTCTTGCTTCAGTCGATTGACTACATATTCCACTTTTTCTTCATCAATTTCTTTCTCATCTAAATATGTACGAATTTCCTTTTCTGAACGCATCCGATAGCTTAAATAGTTGATAGCAAGGGTAAATGCTTTATGGAAACCATCTTTGCGGACTAACTCATCCATCGTTTCTTGATCAATTTCCATTCCTTTTCGGAGCGTATATTGAACGAGTATATCTTCATCAACACTGAAGGCATACTGATCATCTACAAAAATATTATATCGTTGTTTATTCTTTTTCTGAGTCGTGATTCGCGAAATCTTTGGCATGGTTCTTCACCTCATTTATATTTTAGCAAAATTTAATATAAAATTTCAGACAATGAAACTTATATCGCTTTTTAAGCAAAACTAATATAAAATTAATGTAATGAAATAGGAGGTTTTCTCATGCGTATTGCTGTGACTGGAGGAACAGGTTTTGTAGGAACACACTTAACACGCCAGCTCGCCCATGAAGGACATGAAATTTTTATATTAACAAGAAGTCCTGAAAAGCATTACAATACAGACCAAATTAAATATGTTGGTTGGTTAAAGGAAGGTATGGAACCTGAAAAGGAAATTCAGAGTCTCGATGCCATCGTGAACTTAGCAGGAGAAAATTTAAATAGTGGTCGTTGGACTGAAGATATGAAAAAACGCATCATGAATAGCCGCATAGAAGCAACAAACGCTGTATTGGACCTTATTGAGAAGTTAGAGAAAAAACCAGATGTACTTGTAAATGCCTCTGCCGTTGGGTATTACGGAACATCCCAAACCGAAACATTTACAGAAGAAACAACAACACCTGGTGATGATTTTTTAGCGGAAGTTGTAACCGAATGGGAACGCCGTGCTCATAAAGCCCAGCAGTTTAAAGTGCGTACTGTCTATATGCGTTTTGGGGTCATTTTAGGTGAGGAAGGCGCACTGCCGAAAATGGCTAAGCCATACAAGTTGATGGCAGGTGGTCCTGTGGGGAATGGAGAGCAATGGATGTCTTGGATACATATTCAAGATATTGTTGGATTAATCCTTTATTCTATTCACAATTCAGATATCATTGGACCAGTAAACGCTACAGCTCCAAATCCTAAACGGAACAAAGATCTAGGTAAAACCATAGCCAACGTTTTAAATAAACCTCACTGGTTACCAGCTCCTTCACCTGCTCTAAAGCTTATGCTTGGTGAGATGAGTATGCTGTTATTACAAGGTCAATATGTATATCCACAAAAAGCCATTGATCACGGGTATGAATTCAAATATCCACAACTTGAGCCAGCTTTGAGAGATATCCTTCTATAGAGAAAGGAAAAACCGATACAAAATGCAAACGGTCATAAAAAATGTACAGATTCACCCTATTACTTCAGCAATAATAGAAAATGGGGAAGTTTTGATTGAGAATGGTAAAATTGTTGCCTTCGGTAATCGTGTTAAACATGAAAGCGAAGCTAACATGATGGATGGAGAAGGGAAACATCTTTTCCCAGGATTTATTGATGTTCACACACACCTTGGCTTATATGATGAAGGCACAGGCTGGGCGGGAAACGATGCAAATGAGACGATTGATCCGCTAGCACCACATATTCGAGCTCTAGACAGCTGCCACCCACTTGATACTGCCTTTCATGACGCTCGTAAATATGGCATTACCTCTGCGCATATCATGCCTGGGAGTCAAAATATTATTGGCGGAACAACCTCGGTCATTAAAACGACCGGAAAAAATATCAGCAACATGCTTGTGAGAGAAACAGCTGGATTAAAAATTGCACTTGGTGAAAATCCAAAACGGATCCACTCGCAATCCAGAAACGATTCAATCACACGTATGGGAATTATGGGAATGTTGCGAGAAACATTTACAAGAGCTCAATGGTGTGAGCACCCTGAAGATCCTCGTAACGCTCCTATTATTCAAGCACTTAAACGCGAAATCCCCATCCGAGTTCATGCTCACAGAGCAGATGATATATTAAGTGCCGTTCGCTTCGCTGAAGAATTTAACCTTGATTTGCGTATTGAACATTGTACGGAAGGTCATTTTATAGCAGAGGAGCTTGCTGGACGTGATCTACAAGTCTGCGTAGGTCCGACACTTACTCGAAAATCAAAAATCGAAGTTAAGAACAAATCCTGGCAAACTTATCAAACATTAACGGACCATGGGATTAATGTTTCCATTACAACGGATCACCCTTACACACCTATTCAGTATTTGAATGTATGCGCTGCTCTCGCTGCCAGGGAAGGATTATCCCTTGAGAAAGCAATGGAGGGCATCACCATTCTCCCTGCTCGTAATCTAGGTGTGGACAACCGAATTGGTAGCATTGAAGTTGGCAAGGATGCTGACCTCGTTTTATGGAATGGACATCCTTTTGATTTTTTAGCTAAACCTATTTGGACTATGATCAATGGTGAGATTGTATAAGAAAGGCGCTGGAGCTAGACATCAAAAAACCACACTTTTTTATGGCAATGACTTCCCTCTCTATCCCTTAAGTATCAAGGGATAAGCCCATTTTAAAAGTTTACAAAAAATCAACAAAAAACCTATTCCTTTTTTGGAGAAAATCGATTATGATTAATCTAGAATTTATGATGAGAAATCATACGTGTTTTACAATACAATTTCCCAGGGAAGGCAAATGGTGCGTCACCGGCTCAGGCTGGTTCTAGTGGGTTCGATTCCCACCCCGGATTTTTGTGAGCAACTGATAAAAATTCGAGGGTGGAATCGACACCACTGGGGACTCCCCTGTCTTTTTCTGCCCTCTTGATACCAGGAGGGATTTTTTTATGTTAAAAAAGCGCGATTTGTTGGAGTCCCCAGTGTTATTTGATTTAATGTCACACCCTGATGTATTCCCTTACGTTCGACACAAATGTTATTCTTCTGATGAGTTCTACTTTCTAACAAGACAAACGTTAGAAGCAGAAGAGCATGGAGAGCTCATTTCTCGCACGATTCTTGATGAATGGCATCAACCCATAGGTACAATAAACTTATTTGACATCCAAGACAACACTGGGTTTTTAGCAACATGGATCGGTAAACCTTACCACGGAAAAGGCTACAATCAACCCGCAAAAGACGCCTTCTTCGTTGAGCTATTTTTTGAACTTAATATCGAGGCGGTATTTATGAAGATTCGTAAAACAAATATCCGTTCTCAAAAAGCCGCAGAGAAATTATCCTACTGCATAAAGGCTAACGAATTATACGAGGATGTGTACAACTATATTAATGCACAAGAAGATGTTTTCGACCTCTACGTCATTACGAAAGATCAGTATGAGTTTCACTACTATCGTACTGCTGATGAAGATGAACATGCACAAGAAGCATAAAGGATTTTAAAAGGGTGCCTCTCTATCTGTTGAGATGCACCCTTTTCGTATATTCTCCCCCTTAGAAGGAAATACTGTGAACAATACATGAGGAGGTTTTGATATGAAATCCAAAGCAAGAGCAGTACGCGAAGAGAAAAGCAAGCTTTCTAAAACTCAAGAAGTTCTATACTCAAAACAATTTGATCGTGCAAGTAAAATTCAGCGAAACACAAAAAAATCGTAGGATTAAACTTGTCGAAAAAGGGTACATAGATACTAAAGGATTTGTCATAATCCTACTCCCCCCTGTTGAAGAAAGTTATCCACAACATTGTGCACATTGTGAACAACCATGTCGATCCCCTGTTACACATATGGTGGTTTTGTGCATAAAGTTCTGTGGATAACTTTCTTTCTTTTTGTGGAAAATGTGTATAAAAACTTGGAAGTCTGATGTATAAACTGTTGACTATGTGGATAAAACTGTGAATAAGAGATTGTTCTCCTTATAGCATCATAAATCTGATGCGCACAGATTCCTCCCCTTTTATCGTGCAAGGAAGTAAGAACAATCAACTGTTAGCGGCTGGTCAATCAGTCGCTTTTTTTATTCTATTTTGTTCACATTTGGAACATATAGTCTAATGTTCGTGTGAAGAACAGTACAAATTATACTTTCTTTCCTTTTTAAGAAAGAGCTTGGATTGAAAAGCATCCAAGCTCTTTTGATTATCTAATGTTAACTCATGAACAAGGCACCGTACCCTAATGCTCCAACTATAACAAAAGCTGGGTGTAGTTTTACTTTCTCAAGCAGAATAAAACTAGTGACGATAAGAAAACTCGTATGCCAAAACCCTCCTCCTTCATACGAAGTGAAGAAAAAACGAAAGGCTATGAGTGCAAGTAACACTGCAATTGTTGGTCTTATGTACATGGTCATTCGTTTGACTTTAGGAGAGTCTTTAAATTTATATAAAATGCTCAGTAACGCAATCATTAAAATTAAAGAAGGGGCGACTGTAGCAAAAATCCCAACAGCAGCTCCTGCTAACCCTGCTTGTTGGAAGCCAATGTACCCTGCCATTTTCGTCGCAATCGGACCTGGCAATGCATTCCCCATCGCTAATACCTCACTGAACTCATTTACCGATAACCATTCATACCGTTTCACGACTTCATTTTCCACAAGAGGGATGGACGCTGGACCTCCTCCATACCCTAGTATCCCGGGGATGAAAAAAGCTAAAAAGATCTTCCATAAAATCATGAAGATGCCCCCTCAACGTTTTTATCTTTTTTCAAAAGAGCTGAAATAAGTAATAAGGCAATGATGATCCCAGGATGAATATTTAGCCATTCCATAAGAAGACCTGTAACAATAGCTAGAATAATCGTGGGCGTCCATCCTAACCCTTGCTTAGACTTTTTTACAAACTGCCATGTCAGCACCGCTAGCATCACTCCAACAACTGGTACTACTGCTTGTGTCATGCCCTGTACCCAAGGTTGGTCTTTTAGAGAAGCAAGAGACGTGAGCAAGATAATCATAAGTATGATGGTAGGAATAATCGTAGCTAAAACTGCATTGAGCATCCCCAGGAACCCTTGAACTCGATATCCAATATATCCTGCCATTTTCGTTGCTATTGGTCCTGGTAGCGTATTTGCTAAAGCTAGAACATCAGAAAAATCATCTTCACTCATCCACTTATATTTTTCTACAACCTCTTTGTGAACGAGCGGAATGGACGCTGGCCCTCCTCCATAACCGAGCATTCCTACTCGGAAAAAGGCTAAAAATATATGTAATGCTTTCATGTTGAGTTATCCTTTCTATTCCAATATGAAAAGGGGCAAGGTCGCCCCTCCCCTTTTATTACCACGCAGCGATTGATCCATCAGTACGAGATTCTGTACCTCCGTACAATACGCCTGTATCTGGATTACGCCATATAATCTGGCCTCTTCCAAAACCAGAGCCATCTAATGTAACCCTGATATTGTGTCCTTTTCTAGCAAGGGCCTGAGCTATATGATTTGGAAAATGCGGTTCTACAGTAACGGTTTTATCTCCCATCCATTGCCAACGCGGTGCATCTAAAGCCGCTTGAGGATTAAGATGAAAGTCTACTGTATTCATTACGACTTGTACATGACCTTGTGGTTGCATGAAACCTCCCATTACGCCAAAAGGTCCTACAGGTTGATCATCCTTTGTCAAAAATCCTGGAATAATCGTGTGATACGTACGTTTTCGACCTTCAAGAGAATTATCATGGCTACGATCCATGGAAAAATTGTGCCCACGATTCTGCAAAGCAATGCCTGTTCCAGGTACTACAAGTCCTGATCCGAAGCCCATGTAGTTACTCTGAATAAAGGAAACCATATTCCCTTCATCATCAGCAGTGGCTAGGTAAACCGTTCCGCCTTTTGGAGGCGTGCCTGGTTCAGGAGTGATCGCTTCTTCTCCAATCAGCTTCCTTCGCTCATTTGCATATTCTTTTGATAGCAAGTCTTTGACATCAACAGACATATGAGACTCTTCCGTTATGTACGTTTGCCCATCTACGAAAGCGAGTTTCATAGCTTCAATCATTTTGTGATAGCTTTCCGTTGATTCTTTCTCAGGAAATTCATAGCCTTCTAATGTGTTAAGTGCCATAAGAGCTGCTAATCCTTGACCATTTGGAGGGATTTCCCATACATCAAACCCTCTGTAATTCGTATGAATCGGATCTACCCACTCAGGTTTATATTGACCCAAATCTTCTTTGGTTAAAAATCCATCATATTGTTTTGAGAAAGCATCAATCTTATCTGCAATGTCACCTTTGTAAAAGCTCTCAGCATTCGTTTTTGCAATGGAGAGAAGTGTTTCAGCATGGCCTGGTGAACGCCATACCTCACCAATTTCAGGTGCTCTTCCATCAGGAGCAAACGTCTCAAACCAAGAGGTGAACTGTTCATCCGATAAAGTATCTTTAAATTTATTATAAGCTGCTTTCCAAAACTTCCCTAGGACCGGGGAGATAGGAAAACCATCTTCCGCATAGTCGATAGCAGGCTGAAGTACATCTTTAAAAGGTAGTTTGCCGAATTCCTTTGAAAGCTCAGCCCAGCCAGCCGGGACACCTGGTACTGTCACGGGCATCCAACCGAAAGCCGGGATCTCTTCGTGCCCTCTTTCTTTTACTGCATCGATCGAAATAGAGGCTGGAGATGGTCCACTTGAGTTTAAGCCATGTAATTTCCCTTTCGTCCAAACTAAGGCAAAGTTATCTCCACCAATGCCATTTGACGTTGGCTCAACGACAGTTAAACAAGCCGCCGTTGCAATCGCTGCGTCAATCGCATTTCCACCTTGCTTCATAATATCTAGTCCAGCTTGTGCAGCTAAAGGTTGAGAAGTTGCCACCATCCCATTTTGCGCAAATGTTGTCATTCGTTGAGATGAGTAGGGATAAGAGTTAAAATCTTGATTCATGCTTTTACCACCTTTTGAAAAGATATAGAGTAACGTATTTGTTTTGCTATCTTTCCATTATAGAAGGGATTGTGAGAATTTTCTATATTTTTAGATTATGTTCTGACCCTTTGTGCATCAAAAAGACCCAGAAGTACTACTCCTGAGTCTCACTACAATCTATTAAACTTGTGGTCCCGCTTCTAACAATAAATCTACTAAATGGACAGCATCCATTTGTTCTGACTGTCCTTCTCGCTCAATGCCTAGTTTCATTTGCAATAGGCATCCTGGATTTGTCGTTACAACACGCTCAGGTTGTACAGAACATACATCCTTCATTTTCACATCCAAAATCTCCATTGATTCTTCATAATTGATAATGTTATAGATTCCAGCAGAGCCGCAGCAAAAATCTGGGCGTTCTAATTCTTTCAACTCTAATCCCGGCACTTTTTTTAACAGTTCCAATGGCGGCGTTTTAACACCTTGAACGTTCGACATATGGCAAGAAGGTTGGTATGTGATGGTTTTATCCACAGGCTTAGTGAAATGCAATCCTTCTACATCAACTAAAATTTGCGAAATGTCTTTCACTCGAGATACAAACCGTTCTGCACGCTCTCTCCAAAGTGTTCCTTCTTCAAATAAGTGATGATACTCGATTAAACGAGCTCCGCAACCTCCAGCGTTATTCACAATATAATCGATCTCTTCTTCTTCAAAAGCACGAATGTTTCGCTTCGCAAGTTCAACGGAGTTTTGCACTTTTCCCGCATGGGCATGTAACGCACCGCAGCAGGTTTGCTGTTCAGGAATCACAATCTCAAGCCCGCTTCGCACCATTAAATCGATTGTGTTTTGGTTCGTTTCAAAAAACACACTATCCATCACACAACCTGTAAAAAAAGCTACTTTAGCAGAAGCTTTTCGCTTTGGTAGGTACCGCTTCGTTCTCTTAGCTCTTTTCCTCGGCGAAGGCTGTTTCGGTATGATCTGTTCAAAGTACCCTAAATGAAGAGGTGCCATCTTGGTTACTGAGGTTAGATTGGCAAAAGACTGAAGACCTGATTTTTGATAAAACCACGTCATATTACCTAGTGTGTTCATCCAACCTTTAGAAGGGAAAAATGATCCAAATAAGAAATCCTCCATTCGCTTTTGAGCTCCGGATTTCACTTCATGATCCTCAATCACTTCTTTAGCTCCCTCAAGGATTTGACCATACTGGACATCCGTAGGACAAACTGTCGTACAAGCCATACAGCCTAGACATTTTTCAATAGGATCACGTAAATCTTCAACGGATGCTTTTCCCTCTGCTACCATTTTCACAAGGTTAATGCGTCCCCGAGGAGAATGGGTTTCCTTCTCCATGGTTTCATAAGTTGGGCAGGCTGGCAGACAATAACCGCACTGGACGCAATCAAAGGTTTTGTCATAGTTGATGGTCTTTTGTAACTCTTGTAGATTACTCATCGCGTAACACCAACTTCTGTCCCTTCTCCGCAAAAATCTTCCCAGGATTCATAATCCCATTCGGATCCCATGCATCTTTAATACGGCGCATCATATTTACTCCAGTAGCCCCAAGTTCATTTTCCATAAACGGAGCTTTCATCGTTCCAATTCCATGCTCCCCAGAAAGGGTCCCTCCAAGGTCAATCGCTGCTTGGAATAGTTCTTCAACAGCTTGTTCTGCCCGCTTCATCTCTTCTTGATCACGTTTATCACATAGGATATTTGGATGCAGATTCCCGTCTCCAGCATGACCAAAACAAACAACTTCGACATTGTACTTTTGCTTAATATCTTCTAGACGAGCCATCATATCAGGAATTTTACTACGTGGAACCGTTGCATCCTCTGAAACTTTTGTTGGCTTGATTTTCGCAATAGCAGGTGATACTTGTTTTCGAGCATGCCATATTTGATCTGCTTCTTCTTGATTTCCGGGCACAACCACATCCGTAGCACCAATCGACTGCATGATCTCTTGAACGATTTCTTTTTCAACTTTTAGCGCTTCGGGATGCCCGTCCAATTCAACAATGACAATCGCGGCCGCATGGGTTGGCAGACCAATTGGGTTGAAGTTTTCAACAGCTTGAATACAAGCCTGATCCATAAACTCTAGCTTGGAAGGCAAAATCCCTGAGGTAAGCGTTTTGGATATTGCTTTTCCTGCCGTATGTACATCATCAAATGTCACCATTAGCGTTTGGACAGCTGGAGGCTTCGGTACGAGCTTTAAAGTCGCCTCTGTAATAACACCCAAAGTACCCTCAGATCCCACTAACAATTTAGTTAAGTCAAAGCCTGTGACATTTTTTATCGTTTGTCCACCTGTTCGAATGACCTCCCCTTCAGGAGTAACAACCTCAAGACCTAAAACAAAGTCCTTTGTAACACCATATTTTAACCCTCGGGGACCTCCAGAGTTTTCAGCTAAGTTTCCTCCGATTGTCGCCACATGCGCGCTGCTCGGATCGGGCGCATACATCAGTCCATGCTTCATCGCCTCTTCATTAATACGTGCAGTTAACACACTTGGGGATACGGTGACTGTTAAATCATCCACTCTCAAATCTATGCTTTCAGGCCACTGAGACATATCGAGAACAATCCCACCATGGACAGGTAAGGGACCACCACTCAAACAAGTCCCCTGTCCTCTCGGATATACTGGAACTTTATACTCGTTGGACACTTTCAAGACCCCAACAACTTCATCTCGATTACTTGGTTGAACGACTACTTCCGGAAGGTGCTCGCCAAAGGAAGCATCAAAGCTATAACTATATCGATCTGCTAAACTCGTTAAAATGCGCTCTTCCTGAATATGCTTTTGTAAAGCTTCCTTCCACTGTTCCATATAACGTGCTCCTTTCATTTAATCAAAACAATAACGTCTCTGGATTATGAACGATCATCCTTTTTATCTCTTCTTCCCTAATTCCACACTCTAATAACCGAACTACAAATTCTTGTAGGCCTTGGACTGGTGTAATGTTATGAGGCTGGCCATAGTCTGTGACTAAAACACAAGATTCCACCCCAACTTCCTGAATGCTATCAGCCATTTGTTGGACCGTACAGTTTCGGAAATCTTCCCCACAAGCCAGGTAACACTTTTCAATCAGACACCCTTGAGCTGCTAATTTTTTTTGAAGATCCATTGGCACTTGAGCAATGCCTAAATCTGCATGTTGAATTAAAATTCGCTTCACGCCTATTTCTTGAGCTTTATCTACTAAAACATCAACCTCATCAGGTGCAAGATGTCCTGTAGCTAAAATCGCATCATAAGAAGCGATTCCCTCTAAAATGCGTTTTACTTCATATTTTATACTTCCGTCATCATTCAGAACAGTTAACGTTGAAGCTGAATCATCGAGCGCCTTTTTACTATTAAAAAAACGACCTTGTTCATGTTCAGCAAAATATTTTGCATGCTGTTTGGCTGAGATGGTGGGCATCCAAATCACTTTTGCTCCCATACGGAGTGCCATGTCTACTGCATAATATGAGAGTCCACCAGTGTAGAGATTACATACCAAACCGCCATAGATATTCATGTCGGGCACCTTGTCACGAATTAACGTAGCACGATCATGCGTTGTACCTTCATGAGCTTTCAGTAAAAGGCCACCCATACCTGCTTGCCGCGCCTCTTCAACCAATTCCCAATCTGTTTGCTTCCTCGGAAATGCACTAGGGGAGCTATGAACGTGAAGATCATAAGCTCCCTTTAGTAATGGATGATAGGTTGTCATTCCGCCATCGCCTCAAGGAAAAAAGTATGAAGATTTTCAATCAATGCTTTGAATTCTTTATCTTCACTATACATAAAGTCATTATGTTTTCCCTTAATTTCATAATAAGTTTTTGGGCCTGTAGCCGCTCGATAAAGTGCAATCGATTCTTCAATTGGATGAAGAAGGTTATTTTTCCCATGCGCCACAAATAGAGGGGTATCTACAAGATTTCGAACAGCCTTCTCAGCATCTAGCTCTAAAACAGATTCCGTAAATTGAAGCTGTGTTTCACCACCAAACCCCTTTTTCGATGCTAATTCTTTCTGTACATAATCCTTTGTTGCAGGGTCTAATGGATAATGAAAGAAGGGATCAGCTTTTTTAGACTCTCCTGTGGTAACGCGCCTGATACGGTCTTCCTCTACAGCATCTAATACTGTCGACCACGTTTCATACGAATGCACTGTTTTTAACCAACGCTCCCCTTGATAAAAACCATTTAACGCAGCCACTGCAGCAACGCTCTCTTTCTCTGCTACTCGAATCACATTAGAGCCACCCATGCCCCAACCAATAAGTCCAATACGATCATTATCGACCTCAGATTGATAACGCAAATAGGTTAATGCATTCTGAATATCCTCTACTTGTTCCTCTAATAAAACCCGAGATGGGTCCCCCTCACTATCAGCAAAACCACGATAATCAAATCCCATACAGATATATCCCTTTTCTGTAAGGAATTTAGCAAACATCTTTGGATAAAATTCATTTACTCCCTGGTACCCTGAGTTAATGATAATAGCTGGGTATTGCTCATTGGAATTATAGGATTCTGGATAATAAAAAGTACCCTGCAATTTTAGTCCATCACTATAAAATTGAATTGCTTTCTCGTTCATATAAAAATCTCCCTTCCTACATATAAAAAATTAATTTTTATTCAATCAGCATTTTCTTGGTTGGCGATCTCTTGATAATGTCGAATCGTTAAGTCCACATCTTCATCTCTCATGATCGGCAAAATCTTTCGAATTTCTTTAACTTTTGAATAATCAATTTCACATGTTTGAGTAGATTCATCATTAAATGGACATTGATCGACCACTTGACCGTAGGGATTAATAACCTTTGAATTCCCATAAAACGAAACATCCTCTTCTTCCCCTACACGGTTTACTATAATGACATAACATCCATAAATCCCTGCATAGAATTGTCCAAGTCTCTCCCATCCTATTGAACTTGAATATGTACTTCCAAGCCCTCCTTCAGGACTATTTATTAAGCACACTATTAAGGAGCAATGTTTGTGTGCCGCTATGTGAGGAAGAGAGGGATGCCAAAGGTCGTTACAAATGAGCATTGAGGGTGTAAAGTCTTGTAGCTCATCAACTTTCACCTTCTTCCCTTTGGCGAAATATTTTCCCTCTTCGAAAATCCCATATGTTGTCGGGTAGATTTTTCGTTGAATAGAACTTATTTCACCATCTTTAATAAAAGCAGCAGAATTATAAACACGTGTCCCTTTTCCATTCTCAATAAACCCAAACATCACATTAATTCCTGTCTCTTTTGAAACATCACAAACTTGTTGTATTTCCGGAGATTCTAAAGTAATGGCTAAATCGTACACTTTTTCTTTTAATGAATATCCGGTTAAAGATAATTCTGGAAAAACAATTAAATCTGTTTCATTTTTGTATTGATAGATTAACGTGATCATATTTTCTAAGTTTTCATGTACATCTCCAAATACTGGATTGGTTTGAGCCATAGTGACTCTCATACAAAACACTCCAATCACTAATTTCAACCACTAACTCTTTTGCTACCATGTTCCTTTGACGTCCTGACTCTCATTACTTGCGATTTGAAATGGGTAAATTGATCAATCTTGTTAAAGCCCTAATATTCGGAAGTTGTTCTAGTTCGTGAATCATTTTATAAAGTTCATTGCTTCTTTCTTCCCCTAAATGTTGCACTACTAATCGATAGAATTTTTCTTCTTTATCTACCTTTGTTAAAGGATAATCCCAATCTCCTTTAGCTTGTTGAACTGCAGAAGAATAGATCTTTCCATCATTCATATACACTTCGATCCAACATAATGCTTTTTTCGGAAACTCTTGATCAAGTTCTTCATCAACATAAACTTCTATCTTCTCCATTAAGTCTGTAACGTCTTGATTTCCCAATTCCTTTGTCACTTCAGTTGGACCTACATTTTGAAAAACAAAATAACAAGCCATTGGATAAGGAAGATTGTATTGTGCCTCTTCAGTATTGTTTGGTTGTTTTTTAGAGAGACTAGCAGCCTCTGTAAATGTATATACCTTTACACGATTTACATCTTTGTATGAAATTATGTTCTTCTCCATGAGTTCCTTTATTGCTTCAATCGGTGGTTGCGCCCATCTACAACAAGCATATGGTTTATAATATAGCTCTTCTATTCTGTATCTTTGCTTTAGATCATTAATAAATTCTCTAGAATTCTCTGCATTAAATAAAGAGGGGATGCCTGTAAACCCTTCTTGTGCTAAAAGAGCTGAACTAACCCCTGTCATGCATCCCCATGAAATCCCATCTTTCAGCATAGAGGGATGATCGATGCCCCTGAGCATTGGGGAATAAGTTGAATGATATTCTGCAACCCCTAAAGCATGATAGATTTTATCCTTAGATAGATTTAATATCCTACTCACTCCTGCAGACGCACCAATAGCTCCCCATGATCCTGTGCAATGATATTCAGGTCTTAATTCATGTGCGAGTATGCCTGCACGTATCCCAACCTCATAAGACATAAGTAAAGTTGAAAGAAACTCTTCCCCTGTAATTTGCTTTTCTTCCCCGATTGCTAATATAGCAGGGAATAAGACTGCACCAGGATGTCCTTTTACAAGTCGATGCCCATCATCAATATCCAGGGCATTTGCCATAGTTGCATTGACAAAAGATGCTCCCGTGGCACTTAATTGATCTGATGAGAGCAAGATTGAACTTGCTCCCTCTTTCCATTGGTTCTGAGCAAAGCGTTTAGCATGTTCAACTACTGGTGTGTTTGAACCTGCTATCGAGCTAGCCACTATGTCAGCCAATGCATCTTTTAAAGATTCCACGATTTCTTCAGGTATTGTAGTCATAGATTCTTCTAAAATGTATTCATATAATCTATCTTGCAATTGTGTAATAAAGCCTCATCCTCACATTAATTCTACTATTACCTAAGAGGAGCTTACTCAATTAACCCTTGTTCTTTTAACCAATTTCGCGCTACCAGTGAAACTTCTTTATGCTCTACATCAACTTTATAATTTAATTGCATCATGGCTTCTGTGTTTAAATTACCAGAGACCTTGTTCATTAAATCATTTAACTCAGGATAATTATTTAATACTTCCTCTCTTACAACCGGAGCAACATTATAGGCAGGGAAGAAATCTTTGTCATCTTCTAACGCTGTTAAATTAAACCCTTTAATTCTTCCATCTGTTGCAAACCCAACAGAGACATCAACTTGTCCATCTTTTAAAGCATTATAGAGTAATCCTGAATCCATCTTTACTACATTTTTAGATGGAAACTCAAAGCCATAATGTTCTTGTAGTCCTTTAATGCCGTCATCACGAGCATAAAATTCTGCGTTTGATGCGAATTTTAATTTATTTGGATTTTTATTAACGTAATCAGCTAAATCGGATACAGATTTAATGCCTAAATCTTTAGCCTTTTCCTCCTTCATTAAAATTGAATAGGTGTTATTAAGATCTGCTTTTTCTAACCACATAAGGCCTTCTTTTTCATCTGTTTCTTTTACTTTTTGATAAGCTTTCTCTGAATCAGCTAAAGGATCTTGTTTCTGAAAAATAACTAAAGCTGTTCCTGTGTACTCCCAATACATATCAACCTGACCATTTTCTAGTGCTTTCCTAACCACAGTGCTTCCCATGTTACTGGCTTCTTCAACATCATAGCCTTTTTCCTTAAGGTAGATAGATGTCATAGTTGAAAGAATTTGCTGTTCGGTAAACCCTTTTCCTCCTATCTTAATTGTTCCTTTAGAATCCCCTGAACTTCCACCTGATGAGTTACTACAAGCAGCAAGACTAAATACTATTAACAGAACCATAGTTCCAATTAAAGAAAACTTTTTCATTTCCATTTCCTCCTTTTTAAGCCATATCTAAATCTCTTTTTAACCCTTTTGAAATAACAAGTTTCTCAAATCCACCGAGTAAAAAGTCGATGGAGATTGCTAGAATGATAACGGGTACTGTTCCAGCTAGCATTATTCCAGTATCGTATAAGGAGATTCCAGTAAAGATCAAGTCACCCAGTCCCCCTCCTCCTATAAGAAAAGCTAGCGCAGCTGACCCCACATTAATAACCACCGCAGTTCGGATTCCACCCATAATGGCATACATGGCATTTGGTAATTCTAATTTCCATAAAATTTGCCTTTCTTTCATTCCCATTCCTCTACCTGCATCTATAATAGAAGAATCTACATTGTTGATTCCTGCTAGTGTATTACGGAGGATAGGTAATAATGAGTTAAACCAAAGTGCAAAGACAGCAGTCTGCCAACCAAGCCCCATGTAACTCATGACCAATGCTAATATTGCTAAACTCGGGACGGTTTGCCCAACATTTGCAAAGTTCATGACTACTCCTTCAAACTTTTTAAATCTCGGTCTTGTAATAAACACACCCAATGAAACCGCTACCAAAATTGCTAAAATAGAGGAGATACCTACAAGCTTAATGTGTTGTTTAGTTAAATAAATTAGATCACCCGGGTTATCAACGATAAACTGAAAGGCACCTGAAAAATAAGCCCAAAGTAAAATCGCAAATATTACCACATAAAGCGAAACTTTAATAACACCTACCATTCTACGATTCGACAACTTTATCCCTCCTTACCTTGCAGCTAATAACTGATCAGGATGAACATTCGTTAACTGATCAAAATCTGAAACCTTTATAACCCCTAAAACATTTTGAAATTCATCTACAACTTTTGCTTCACCAACCGGACTAGCAAGTAAAAGAGAAAGTGCAGTTTTCAGGGTATCTTGACTAGAAACGGTTGGAATATCATTGTTTAGTTCTCCACCATGTCTAGTTTGAAAACCCACAATATGTGACATAAGATCTTCAACTTTTAATAAAGTTAAACGCTTCAACATGCGATCCTGCCCAATGAATTCTACGACCTTATCATTTTTGGGATTAGATAGGATTTGATCAGGTGTATCATGTTGCATAAGCTTTCCTGAATCAAAGATCGCTATTTTATCTCCAAGTCTTAAAGCTTCATCTACATCATGACTTACAAACAAGATGGTTTTCTTTAAATCCTTTTGAATTCGTTTAAATTCATTCTGAAGGTGCTCACGAATCACTGGGTCCAATGCGCCGAATGGTTCATCCATTAACATGACAGGGGGATCGCCTGCTAATGCACGGGCTACACCAACTCTCTGTTGTTGCCCACCTGACAGCTCAAAAGGAAAGCGCTTTCTGAATTCATCTGGATTAAGCCCCATCATCTCCATTAAGTCATTGTACCTTGTTTTTATTTTAGATTGATCCCATCCTAACATTTTCGGAACAACACAAATGTTATCCTCAATAGTCATATTTGGAAACAACCCATTTTGTTGAATGACATACCCAATTGACCGTCTAAGTTTGATGGTATCCATATCTTTAATGTTTTTCCCATTAACTTCAATCGTCCCATCCGTTATTGAAATAAGTCGATTTACCATTCTTAGGAGTGTAGTTTTTCCACAGCCTGAGGGCCCTAAAAAGACACAAGTTTCTCCTTCATCTACATGTAAATTAATCTGATCAACTGCTGTGACCTCTTTTTCAGCTGATTTATAAACTTTCGACACATCTTTAAAATGAATCAATCTTTACTCACCTACCTGTTATGATTTTACTCCTTTGTATGACAGCCTTTTTTGCAATACGCCTAAGGCAAAATCTACGGATATGGCTAACAAAGCAACAGAAATTGCACCAACCTGCACCATCGTTGTGTAACTCGTAGATATACCTCTTGCAATGTACATTCCTAATCCTCCAGCCCCTATGTAAGCAGCAATGGCACAAATACCGATTGTCAATACAATGGCCATTCTTACACCTGCCATAATTACTGGGAGGGCTAATGGAATTTCCACCTTGAAGAGACGTTGTTTCGTGGTCATCCCCATTCCAACTGCTGCATCCTTTGTATTTGGATCAACATTTTTAATCGCAATATACGTATTACGGATTATAGGCAGTTGAGAATATAGAATTAAAGCTACAATTGCTGGCACAAACCCAATTCCTTGATTAATTAATGAAAAAAGAGGAATCATGAGTCCAAATAAGGCTATACTTGGAATTGTCATAATAATTCCTGCAATAGCTAAAACTAAGTTCGCTAAAGACTCATGTTGAGAAATATAAATCCCAAAAGGGACTCCTGTTAAAACTGAAATTCCGACTGCTAGTCCTACCAACTTGATGTGCTCTACGGTTAAGTTGAGCAATTCAACCCAGTTAGATTGAATAAATTCTAGAATCTCCATCGTTTCACCCCCTCTATCCTGTTACCAATTAATAATGCAAATTTCATGCCAACATAAAACCCTCATTTATCAGAATTTTTAAAATTATTTCGTAAAAACTTTATGGAACTTTGTAAAAAACTTTTTACAAAAATGACTTAGTGAAAAAATTCCATTTAAAAAGCTACTAACCATCAAGTTAGTAGCTTTTTTTTACCCATCTTCTGAAAAATATTTGTTCATTTTATAAAGAAGACTCTGTCGTGAAATCCCTAACCTTTTGGCAGCTGCTGCTGGTTGGCCAAGTCCTTCATCAAGAGCTTCCAAAATCATTCTCTTTTCTTCATCTGCGATTCGTTCAGGTAATGACAAGCTTTTCGACACTGTTGAGTTCTGTTTTCTTTCCCTAATCTCTTGGGGGAAGTCATCAATTGACAATTGAGCTCCAGGACAAAGAACAACTGCTCGCTCTATAGCATTTTGAAGCTCACGTACATTACCAGGCCAATGATAATCCATAAGAAGATTTATTAATTTAGTTGAAGCCTGAAAATTTTTACTGTGTTTCTGCCGATGATATTCTAAAAAACTCTCTACAAGCATCGGTATATCATCTCTACGTTCTCTGAGTGGAGGAATAAAAATATCTACAATATTTAGACGATAAAACAAGTCTTCACGAAATTCTTTGAGATTCACTAACTCTTTAAGGTCTTTATTAGTTGCTGTTATTATCCTCACATCAACAGTCTGTAATTTGTCACTTCCTACGCGCATGAAGGATTTATCTTGGGTCACTTGAAGTAATTTTGCCTGAAATGCTGTAGAAATTTCACCTATCTCATCTAAAAAAATCGTACCTCCATTGGCCGCTTCAAATTTCCCCTTACGTGTAGAGGTTGCCCCGGTGAATGACCCTTTTTCGTGTCCAAATAATTCACTTTCTAGAAGTTGTTCAGGTATGGATGCACAATTGACTGGAACAAAGGGAGCATTCCTTCGTTCACTTTGTTCGTGTATCATTTGAGCTACTTTGCTTTTTCCTGTCCCGCTTTCTCCCTGTAATAAAACACTTGCGTCAGTTGGAGCCACTCGTTGAACTAGCTGATAAATTCGTTTCATTATACTGCTAATGCCAAGTAACTCATTGGAAGTCTCAATTCTATGTAATTTTTCCTTTAAGCATTGGTTTTCTTGATTCACTGTTAGCCAATCTGAGGCTTTCTGAATGACAACCAATAACTCATTTAATTTAATTGGTTTAATTATATAATCGAAAGCTCCTACCTTCATTGCAGCCACAGCATTTTCTACATTTCCATAGGCAGTCATCATAATATAAACCTTGTTAGGATACATTCCTCTGAATTCTTCAAGCAATTCTAATCCACTTGTGTCAGGAAGCTTGAGATCAAGGAAGACTAACTCAGGGTCATGTTCTAATATTTTATTTCTAGCCTCTTGTCCATTCGCTGCTGTTTGAACATCATAACCTTTTTTGGTTAAGGACGAGTGAAAAATTTTCAGGATTTTCGGTTCATCATCTACCAGTAAAATGCGCTCCATTACTCATCCTCCCCTTCACTTTGGTGCTTAATCTTCGGCAACTGAATCTTCATAGTTGTATGGTCCCCTTCTGAGGAAGCTTCTACTTTTCCACCATGTTGAGTTACAATTTCATGTGCTATGGATAGCCCTAAACCTGTTCCTTCGTTCTTAGTTGTATAAAAAGGAGTAAAGATCCAATTTAAATGAGATTCAGGTATTCCTCCACCATTGTCCTCTAACTCAATATTCCATTCCGTTTCTTGATCTGATATTTTCACTTTAAAGGTACCCTGACTTTCAATAGCTTGAATCCCATTTAAGATCATATTTAAGAATACCTGTGAAAGATGACTAGAATCCCCAAGCACATAAGCCTCTTCTACTCCATAATCTTTTTCCAACTGAATTCTACGATCTTCAAATTGGTTACGTAATAACGAGAGTATCTCATTTAATAATACAACAAGATTAACTTTTTCCCTGTTCTCAGTCATATCACCTCTAGACATTTTCAAGAAATCAGCAAGTAAATCATTTAACCTCTCAGAGGTTTCGAGTATGTCATCGGTCATCTCATTAATTAGATCTTCATCAATTTCTTCTTCAGATAAATCGAATTGAATTGCCTCTGTTGCAGCTTGAATGATGCTAATCGGGTTTTTAATTTCATGAGCAATCCCTGCAGTTAACTGTCCAAGTGAAGCTAGACGTTCGCTTTGCCTTAAGAACTCCTCTAACTTTTTGATCTCTTCCACATCACGTATGACAAGGATGGCTCCAATAATTTGATTCTCATCACCAGTGAATAAAGAAGAATACATTCGAACGTCATGTTTTTTTCCTTCTTTGTCATATATGTAGCTTTCGAGTTCATGAAATTGCTTTCCCTCTTTTAACGTTTTCCACGAAATAAACTCATGTTTGGTTGCCTTCAATGGAAGATCAATAATATATTTCCCTAATGCTTCTTCTCGTTTATATAGAGTGAGCTGTTCTGCCCCTTTATTAAAAGTCATGACCCGCCCCTCTTGGTCAGTTGTGATTACACCATACGGGACAGATTCCAAGATATAAAAGAGCCTTCTCTCTTTATCCCTCAAATCACTAGCCATTTCATTCATTGTAAAGGATAAGTTTTCAATCTCATCCCCTGTCTCAATAAGGTCGAAACTTGATCGTCTTCCCTCTTTATATTGATGTGCTTGATTTGTTAACTTCGTAATAGGTTTAACCACCCTTGATACCCCAACAAATGTGAACAAAACGGTAACCAGTAATGCTATGATAAATCCGCGCAGAAGTACAGATTGAACATTATTGGCAGGCAACAATGCTTGGTCTGTAGACTCACCCACAATGAGTCCAAATCCCCCTGACTCTATAGGACGATAAGCTAACAGCATTTCACTTCCAAATAATTCTCCACGCCAAATTCCGAATCGACTTTTATATAAATAATTTTTTAAGGTAGGACTCCTTAATGACTTCCCTAAATAATAGTCATTCGTATGTGCAATAATGGTACCATTTTGATCAATTAACGCGTTAACACCTTTCTTTCCTAACTTAACCTGTCTTAAGTACTCAGACAAGACATGTAAGTTTACATATCCAATTACCGCACCTTTATAGGCCCCTGTCTCGTCAAGGATAGGGTAACCTAGAGCAATAGTACTTCTACCATCATCTAATTTTATTAGATTTGAGATATAGAAAGTTTTGCTCCATTCTAACCGTTCTACAATTTGCTTATAGGAGGCAGAACTGGAATGAACATTTGGAATGGTTGATACTGGCTCTCCTGATTCATCAATAATATTCATATATAGATAGAGTGGATTATGGACAATAATTCGTTCCATTTCTTCTCTATATAAATCTTGATTATCATTTATACGATAAAACTCAGAAATAACTCGCGCATCATTGACCATTTTCTCAAACATAAAGCTCGTTTTTTTACTGATCGATTTAGCCATCAAATCATTTCGATACTCAATTTCCTCTCTCATGGAATGGAAAAGTAATTGGGTCGTAAAATAATAGATTGCAGTTAAAGAAACAATTGCAACAATAATAGCAACGATTAAATAACGCTTTGTTAGTTTCGAGTGGATTAGATCTCGCAATATTACACCCCAATCCTTACATTTCCTTTTAAAATTAGAATGAGTCCACCATATATACTCATCATTTATTTTAAAAATTTTCAGACGCTTATACAATAATAATTTGTATAGGAAAGCTGTATTTTATAAAATTATACTCTTTGAAAATATATACAATCATGCCATAAATGAATCAATTCAATGTATTCTTAACGTACTCTTTGATATTTAAACTAAATACAACGTGAGAATGCATGAATCATGGTTCAATCGCTATTAAGTCATATAATCACGATATAACTAGTTTGATAATCTTACTCCATCACACTATTATATAAACATTGACAAGGAATAATTTGGTTTATTACACCTCAAAACACCCTGCCTTGTTCAATATGTACCTATAAACTTTAAAGGAGGAAAACACTATTAAAATCTTTGATATCATTGCAGGTGATCCAATATGACCTCGAAAACTGAATCCCCTATTGTTGATCAAGTAACATATGATATACCAAGTGTTGAAGATGGAACATCCATGTGGGAGCTTGTTAACAACTCATCCCTCGATCAAAACTCTCCCTATAAATACCTAATGATGTGTGAATATTTTTCCGAAACCTGTGTAGTTGCTAAGGAAAAAGATAAACTAGTTGGTTTTATAACAGCTTTTATCCCACCCCAACGAAGTAATGTTATTTTCATTTGGCAAATTGGGATCGACTCTTCTTACCGTGGCAATGGCATAGCATCGAAAATGTTAAATACGTTAGTGGAGCGCGAAAGCTGCAAATATGTTTGCTACATGGAAGCCACAGTCACCCCATCAAATGAAGCATCTAAATCATTATTTAAACGCTTCGCTCGTGACCATGAAACAACGTGTGAAGTGACAACCGGTTTTCCTGAGGAATTGTTCCCTGGAGAAGGACATGAAGAAGAACTCACCTTTCGTATTGGCCCCTTTTCATAAAAAGCACAAGAATGACGAAAAATTCAAGGAGGACGATCTTAAATGAATAATAGTTTAAACGTATTTGAAGAACTTGAATCCAATGTACGTTCCTATTGCCGAAGCTTCCCAACTAAGT